>JAFRKU010000092.1 GCA_017431585.1 bacterium
AAAATATCGAAAAAAATGTTGAAAATGAGACAGCAAGTGGTCGATTGATGTATATATGTGGAGAAGAAAGTCCGCAACAGATTAATTTGCGGTTGGGGCGGTTGTTGATAAAAGGTGAACAGATGGCAGATTTGCCGCTTGATTATATTTTGACGACGGATGCGGACGAAATTTGCGAGCTGATAAAAACACGAAAACCTGCCCTGGTGATCGTGGATTCTATCCAGACTTTAGTTACGGGTGATCTTTCGGGTCAAGCGGGTAGCCTGGGACAGGTGAAAGAGTGTACCGAAAGAATTACGAATGTGGTGAAAGCCGAAAATATCCCGACGTTTTTGGTGGGACACGTGGTGAAAGGCGGGGAGATTGCTGGGCCGAAGACACTGGAGCACATGGTGGATGCGATTTTTGAGTTGAGCGGCGAGCGGTCGGGAGATTTGCGGTTTTTGCGAACGCTGAAAAATCGTTTTGGGGCAACGGATGAAGTGGGTGTTTTTCGAATGGCTGAGAACGGCATGGTAGAAGTGAAAAATCCTAGCGAGTACTTTTTGCAGAGCGCGCAATTGAAAGTGCCAGGCAGTGGCGTGGTCTGCCTGCTGGAGGGGACGCGACCGATTTTGACGGAAGTGCAAGCACTGGTGGTGCCGAGCCAGCTAGCGATGCCCAGACGAGTGGGACGAGGGGTGGATTTATCTCGAGTCCAGGTATTGGCGGCTGTCTTGCAAAAGCATTGTCATTTGCCATTGGGGACGTGTGATATCTTTTTGAGCGTGGTGGGCGGGATGAGTGTGCGCGAGAGTGGGATTGATTTGGGTTTGGCGGTGGCGCTGGCGAGCTCGATGAATGAGAAGACTTTGCCGGAAAAATCTGTGTTTATTGGGGAGGTGGGGCTGATGGGGGAAATTCGGCCGGTGAGTAATTTTGAACGGCGGATCAAGGAAGTGAAACGTTTGGGATACGAGCAGATTTACAGTTTCCAGACGCACCAGAAGGTGAGCGGGTTGTTGCGAGATCTGGGAATACAGGGGACAAATTGATTCCCGCAAATTTTGCAAGAATAATCCAGGTGCGAAAAAAAGATTATTGCAGAATTTGCAAGAATAAAAATCAGGTTTTAGGTTATTGTGGCAAAATTTGCGGAAATAGTGAACAAAATGTGAACGGAATTATTACCGCAAAATGTGCGGAAATAATGTTATTGCAAGATGTAACCGAGGAGAAAAGCGAACACAAAAGCGATGATTAAGAGGCCAGCAACCACACAACCGGCAATAATGAGACTTATGCGCCGGGCGCGATGAAGTTTCGCTGTGATAGTGTGCGAGTCATAATGATCGCGGCGCGCTTTAAGGCGGATGTCACAACTGGATAAGGCGTAGCTGATGAGAAAAATGATGATAAAGTAGCAGCTCATTTGAAGGATAACGAAAATAGTCGGATGGGCACGGTAAAACTGGTCTAGTAAGGCACTGGTGGCGGAGATGACGTCGGACATGGTTTAAATTTCCTTTTTGGTAGCGTAGCGTTCGCGGGAGACGCGGATGACTTTGTCGCGGTTGTGATTGGAAGCGGAAGCCAGGGGGAGCGTGTAGGCGGGGAAGGGGTAGGAAATGATGTTGTCGATGGTGACGCGGTTGATGATTTGGTGCTTATTGAGGCCAACGAGGTCTTCGGCGGTGTATTTGCCACCGTATTCGCGGGAGAAAACTTCGGCGTCTTCGCTGCCCATGACGAAAGACACCACTGAACCACAGTTGCCAAAAATAGCTTTTTGGACTTCTTCGGGGATCTGAGCGATGTACTGATTGGCAAGAATGAGATTGAGACGGTATTTGCGGGCCTCAGAGAGAATTTTGTTGAAGGAAGTGGTGGCAAAATTCTGGAATTCGTCCACGTAAAGGTAAAAATCGCGGCGTTGGTCTTCGGGGATGTGGACGCGGCCCATGGCGGCGAGCTGGATTTTGGTGATGAGCATGGCGCCCAGGAGGGTGGCGTTGTCTTCGCCGAGCATGCCTTGGGAGAGATTGACGAGCAAAATTTTGCCTTCGTCCATGATTTGTTCGATGGAAAAGCTTGATTTATCGGAATTTACTACGTTACGGACGAGTGGGCTGGAGACGAATTGGCCGATTTTGTTTAAAATGGGGGCAACGGCTTCGTTTTTCATCCGGTCTTGGAGAGGCTCAAATTCGCCGAGCCAGAAATTGCGCAAAACGGGGTCTTGGAGCTGAGAGAGGACTTTTTTGCGGAAGTCTTTGTCAGTGAAAAGGACGATGATATCGCCGAGTTTGGCGTTTTCAATCTGGAGGAGGGTGAGTAGAGCGTTGCGGAGGAAGTGCTCCAGGCGGGGGCCCCAAGAGTATTCGTAGAGTTTGTGGAAAATGGAGATGATGCCGGAGGCGATGAGCTCGCGGTGCTCGATGTTGCGACCTTCGAAAAGGTTGATTTTGACGGTGCGGTCGCCATCGGCGGGATTGAAGTAGACGACGTCATTAATGCGATCGGACGGGATATAATTGAGGAGGATATCGATGGCGTCGCCGTGGGGGTCGATGAAACAGAGGCCTTCGCCGTTGCGCAGGTCGTTGATGGCCATGTTGGCGAGCATGGTGGATTTACCGGTACCGGTTTTACCGATGACGTACATGTGGCGGCGGCGGTCGACGCGGCGGATGCCGTATTTCTGGGTTTCGTTTTTGAAGGTGGTTTGGGCAAAAACGTTGATTTCACGTTTGATGGCCGGGTCGTATTCTTTACGGACGATGGGTAAGTTTTCTGGCGGTTCACCAAGTAAATTTTTGCCCCAGGAGAGATTGGGAATGGTGGAGAGCAATTGATTGGGGAAGTGATAAATGGAGGCGAGCTCGAAAACGGAGAGGTGGAAACTGGTGGATTTGACCAGACGGCGGTCCAGCATGTGCTGGATGTGGCGGTTGGGGAGGGGGAGGGCTTGGATTTTGCGTTTGAGGGCGTTGCTTTCGGGTTTGCGCAAATTATTGAGGGCGTCGAGAATGCCGTCGAAAAAAAGCCAGGCGCGGTCGCGATCGGTGGAAACCAGGGCGACGTTGAGATTGACATTGAGACATTTAGCGTGGATTTTGCTTTCCAGGAGCGACTTTTCGAGGCCGGACATTTGAGTACTATTTGTACTCGAATCTGTGGAAGAAGATGGATTTATCAAGTTTTCATAACGTGCTTTCCAATGCTCGTCATCGTGGCCGACGATGAGTTGGATGACGGCTTTTTCCAGTTGGGTGCCTTGGGACAAGTGAGACAAAAGTGGGGCGAGGGAGTCGGTTTCGGGGCTAAATTCGCGGTAGTCTTTGAGGGGGAAGGCTTGCTCGTTTTCCAGGACGAGCGATTGGGTGAGGGAAAACAAATTGTCGGTGCGAAAGCTGGGATTGGCCTGGGGATGAAAATAACTTAAATAATCGTCTTGGGGATGGGGCGTGATGGTGGCTTCTGGATAGTGGGCGCCGAGGGTGGACTTGATGTATTCAATCAAGCGATCGGGGACGTAGAGATAGTAGGAAATAATTTGGTGATCCAGGGAAATTTCGAAGCTGAGTGTTTCGCGGGGCCAGAGGAGGCCGGCGTACCATTCGTCATGGAAAGAGGGGATGACGGAGAAAAGTTCCATCATGACATCGGCATTTTTTTGACTGTCGCGACCGGTGCGGATTTCGATGAGTGAGTGATTTTGCATGCTAAACAAGCGTATTATATCATTAAATTGGGCCAAACGGGCGAGCAGTTAGCGCAAGGTCATCCAGGCGAAAGTGGTGCGGTTGGCATCGGTGGCTTGACAAGCGAAGAAGCTGCCTTGGTCGAGGTCGTAGTAAATCTTGCCTTCGGTGTCGGCGGTGCAAGCGCCGATGGAGCCGCTGGCTTGTGGAGTGAGCTGGAGGCTGCCGTTGGCTTTGATGTTGCCGTTGACGTCGAGGGCTTCGGTGGGGGTGGCGGTGCCGATACCGATGTTGCCGTTGGGCAAGATGGTGAAGAGAGAGGTGGCAGTGCCGTCGGAGCCGACAGTGCGGATGTTGAAGCTGGATTGCGTGGCTAAATCAAGATAATTTTGCTTGTCGGCGCTGTCGAGATAGAGATTGCCGCGCAGCAGCAGAGTGGGCGAGGTGGTATCCAGATTGGTGAGCGCCACCGGCGCGTCATCGAGGCTGGTGCCGCCGAATTGGACGTTTTTGGCGCCTTTGGTGGAGAGCGTCTGGCCGACTTTTTGCCACAGAGAAGAACCAGTGGCGGCGACGGATTCGTCGGTGAGGTAGTTGAGATTGAGTTGGCCGATTTTAACGGCGTGACCGTCTTTGGCAGCAGTGGTGATCTTGATGGTGAGAGTGTCGTTGGCAGTCAGGCCCAAAGTGGCCAATTCTTCGCTGGTGAGGGTGAGCGGCTGGCTATCGGTGAGGCCCGAGCGCCAGGCGGCGGCAGTGGTGCTAACTTGATTGGTTTTGGTGAAGTTGATATTGGTGCCAGAGCGCAAGATTTCCAGGTCGACGTGGTTGTCTTCGGGATTGGTGGTGCTGGTGGCGAAATCCAGAGTGAGAGCGGCGTCTTTCCAAGAGACGAAGTTGGCGGGGAGGCGAATTTGGACGGTGGTATCAAAGTCATTGAGTTCGCTTTGGCTGGATTGCCATTGGTAGTAGTTGGTGCGAGCAGTGGCGCCAATGCTTTCGGTGCCAGAAGAGAAAGTGCCGGAATTATTGGTGCCGTCACCGGTGATAACAGCGCCGGCGTACTCGACGTCGAGGGTGAGACGGCAGTCAAGACCGGAACAGTTGCTGGAGCTGGCGGAGGCGGAAGTGGTTGGCTCGCTGTTGCCCAGGCCCGTAGGGACAAAATCGGTGCCGTTGTAAATGTACAAGATTTGGCCGATGGTATCGTAGACGACGTCGCCGACTTTTTGGCCGACTTTGGCAAACGGTTTGCCGATGGAGGTGGGGAGTTTGAGGCCTTGGTTGTCGCCGTGGCTGGTTTCCAGGCGGCCGCCGGAGGTGAGCGTGGTATTGGTGGTCAGGGAGCCGTCGGCATTGAATTGAAGCGATAATTTGTTGCCGGCGTAAATGCCGCCAGTGGTGGTGGTCAAGGCTTCGCGTTTGGCAAGTTGGTAATCGCTGAGATTATCGTAAATGGTGGTGGTGGAATTGTCGGTGAGGGTGGCGACCAGATAGTATTTATCGGAATCGGCCAGAGAGCGATACAATTTGCGGGCAGTGACGCCGAGATCGCTGCTGGCTAGTGGTAGATTGGACACTTTGACAGTGCGACCGTCGCCGGTGACTTTGATAGGAG
This sequence comes from bacterium, assembly GCA_017431585.1. Classification (GTDB taxonomy): domain Bacteria; phylum Patescibacteriota; class Microgenomatia; order UBA1400; family PJMF01; genus RGIG2560. Next base: position 5,305 of record JAFRKU010000092.1, read on the forward strand.
TGGAGGCGGAAGAGGCGCTGCCTTCTTGGCCAGCGATGACATAGGTCATTTTGTAGCGATAGTTACCGGTGGAATTAGTGTTGGTGGCGGCAGTGCCCAGGGAAGCGTCGCCGATGTTGTCATAGATACTGGTAGTTGTGTTGTCAGTGATGGTTTTGAGGAAGAAAAGTTGGGAGCCGTTTTTGGTGGTGCGATAGAGATTGCGAGCGACAATGCTGGGATGATCGGAAACGGCGATATCGGTGATTAAGATTGATTTACCGGAATTTTTCAAAGTATAAGTGGCCAGTGGACTAAGTGAGGTTTCCACACCGGTATCGGTGACGAAAGTATAAGCGTAGGTATAATCGCCGGCTTCAATGGCGCTGAGCCCCTCATTGCTGTCTTGGAAGCGGGCGGCTTGAGTGGGAGAATCGATGCGGCGCAAGGCGTTGAGATCGGTAACGTCTTCGCTTAAAGTGACACGATCCAGACTAGGAGCGGTGGTGTATTCGAAAGCTAAACTGCCTTTGCTAACGGTGAGGCGTTGGCTGGGATTGGTGGTATTCAGGCCCAAATAGCCGTCTTGGGTGAGAGTGAGGGCGTTTTGGCCAGCGGCGGAGCGGAAAGACAAAGTATCTTGGTAATTCACGCTAGATTGAGCGGCAGACAAGTTGACTTGCGCAGAGAAGGTGGCATCGCCGGTGACGAAAAGATTGGCTGGTTTGTCGGTGGAGCCGACGTAGACGTTGCCGCTGCCAGGCAATAAGTAGATATCGCCGGTTTCGGAGACGAGATTGAGGCGGCCTAGATTGATGAGAGAGGAATTGTCGGTGCCGAGTTTGATGTTGCCGTCGCCGTCAACGACCGGAATGGTATTGGCGGTGGCGCGATCGGAGACGCCGTAGCCTTGAACGGTTTCAGAATTGAGCGCGTAGGGCACGGATTTGATAAGTTGGCGAGGATAGAGGACTTCGTCATCGACGGTGATTTGCAACCAAACGCTGGAATGCTGGGCAAAAACATTGCCCAAACTGACGCCACAATTGAAATCATCGCTGCCTTCGCCACGGCCGCCGCCTAGGTTAACGGAGAAGATGCCGTTGGAGTTGGGGGTAACTTGGCACAAATTGGAATCCCACAAGATGTTGCCGCCTACCGGAGGAGGCGTGTTGCCGCCAGAGGTGTCATACAGGCTAAAGCGCATGGCTTTAGTCTGGGTGATAGAGGATTGGTCGGCGTCGCTTAAGCGGCCTTGGAAAGTGAGAATGCGCGGAGGTGTGACGGCTTCTTGGGTATCGTTTTGGGCGGCAAAATTGGGGTTGGCATGGCGAATCAGTTGGCCCAAACCGAGAACGCTGGCGCCAATGCCAAAAACAACCACGGCCAAAAAGCCCATATTGGCATATGGGCTGGTGGTGGAAATGGTGCTGGCGACAAAAGCGTCGGAGTCGGTGGCGTCTGTGTGGTCGGCGTCACTATTGTTATAGAAGCTGACGGCGTCGTAGGGATTGAAGTTGGTGGGCGCGGTGGGCGTGAAATCGACGATTTGGCCTTGCAAAATTTGTTGGATGCTGCCCAATTGTTTGACGGTTTTGGTGGAGGAAGCGAGGGTGAGAGAAGATTTTTTAGTAGACTTTTTTTGCTCAACAGTGGATTTTAACTTTGGTTTATCAGTGGTTTTTTGTTTTGCACTGCGCGGTATTTTGACCGGATCGAGGGATTGAGTGGCCTTAAAATCGGCTTTTTTCTTGGCGGTGGGCTGCGGAGAAGCGGACATGGCGGAAGCCGTTTTTGCCTGGGCAGAAGAAGGAACAGCACTGGCCGGCTGCGACAATGGATCGAGAGTGGCGCGACTGGATGCTAGATAAGAATTCAGTAGCGATCGATGTTTTTTCATAATGTTTATTTGTTTATTTTCCCCTGACAGACAGGATGTGGACGAATAGCAACGAGGAGACGCTATTGTCTGTCAAAATTTTTTGCTGGTATCTAGTATAAACAAAAATTTTACAATCGTCAAGTGTTTTTGCGGAGCAATTTTGAAGTGACGGAAAATTGTGAGCGGAGAAAAATATGATGGGTGTATCAAGGTATAATTTTTGAATATGAAAAATTAAGCCTATAATATTTGAAACTGAGGAAAATACTAAACCTATAATATTTTTGTCCACACATCTGCGCCTGGAAATATCGGCAAAGGACGATCAAGGAAGCGACGATGACAGAAAAAGTGCAAAAAATGGCGCGGTGGCGTGCAAAACTAGCTGCTCAGGGCAATAGGGCAAAAATTGGTCTATTGTGACCTAGTTTGGGCTATAAATTGGTACTTGACGGTGGGCGAATCGGTTGTAAAATAGGTTTATCGTTGAGCCTATACTCACACTTTTTGAGCATGCTCTCGGTAGGGGAAAGGCACTGTTGTACGTGGACTGTCCAGCGACAATAGTGCTTTTTCATTGGATAAATTTGGCCAAAGACTGCAGTAGACAGATTGTGTACAGAAAGTGCGTCACTTAAATACTTGACAAATCGCAATTTTGTGGTATAATAGAGTTAATTATGACGACGCTGATTGAAGAATGTAAACAAATCTGTTGTCCGACGCCTTTAAATCGGGCTAATGTGCCGTCGATGGTTCGTCTCAGGCTAACTTTTTATAATAGTTCACTTTTTGTGAACAGTGAGCTTGTACCAGAGGAAAAACAGGCGGCGACGGTGGCGGTGGCCAGTGATAGTTGGATTGACTTTATTTTGAATTTTTTCATGTCGCTGGCGATTATTGTGACGGTGGTGTACTTCGTGCCGAGTGTGTGGAGCAGGTATGCGCAGGCGACTGAAACCCAAAAAGCGGTGGCGGAGCAAATCATGCTGACCGACGTGCCAGAGGCAACGGCGGAGGTGGAATCAAAGGCGCCAGAGGTGAATCCGTTGGTGCATGAGGTGGCGGCCGCTTATGATTTGAGTATGCCGGAGGGCAAGTGGCTGATCAGTGAGAAGGCGGGGATCAAATCGCCGCTATCGGCGGCCTCGCCAGTGGACGATGAGGCCGGTGTATCGGAAATCATGGAAAACGGTGGCTACATTTATCCGCAATTTAATAACATGGGCTGGAAGGGGAAATTAACAATTTTGGCGGGTCACCACTATAATATGGCGATTTCGCCGGAAAAAGCGCAAACTTCGTTTCAAAATTTGAAGAATTTGGAAGTGGGGGACATTGTTTCGGTGGTGGACGATTATAAAGTGTGGAATTACGAGGTGTACAAAATTGAACAATCCGACATGATCACTGAGGCGAATCCGGATTTGCTGATGTATACGTGCGTGTACTGGTGGGATAGTCAGCTGCGGTTGTTTGTGTACGCGCGGATTGTGGAAGCTTAAATTTCGGCCTTCAAATGGCGTTGACGATGCAAAAATAGCACTCGGTGCTGGTGGCGGTGCAGTCGGGTTGCTTTTCCCAAGTGCCATCGCCGTGATAATCGGTGATATTCATATCGTGGACGGAATTGGCGTAGTCGAGCCAGTCGGTGGTGGGTTCTAATTTGGCGCACAAAGCGTAGCCGGCGGTTTGGCCGCTGGTGTGAGCCGGGGCGGTGTAGGAATAGGGGAAATCTGGGTGGGCGGGCAAAACATTGCTAGTGAGACAGTCATTGTCACGGGCGGAATAGGGGCCGGTGGCGACGTCGCGGACGGTTTGGTGGGCGATATTGGCGGTTTGGGGCAAATAGACATCGGTGTGCGGGTCGTAACAGTCTTCCAGAGTATCGGCGAGAGCGGTGAGATCGTCGACGCGGTCCCAATTGCGCCATTTGGCGGCTTCGTCGGCTTCAAGGGAGGAATAGTCGCGGCCGTCGTAAATGCCTAGTAAATCGCCAAAATATGAGGTGCGCAGATCGTGCCAGAAGTAGGAGCTGAGGGTGGTAAGTGGCTGGGTGGGGCCGGGGGCGGTGAGTTGCTCGCCGGCTGGATAGGTAAAGGTGGTGTGCGTTTCCCAGCTGCCGGTGGTGTCGTGGTAGTTGGCGGTGAGAGCGCTGAGCGTGTGATGCATGATATCAATATCTAAAGTGACGTCTGGTAAGTGGGCGAAAAGGATGTGGAGACCGGTTTCATACCAATCGTCTTGGGGGAGTACATTTTGCCAGCAGGCGGCAAGTGGCTGGCCAGCCGGGCTGGTGGCAAGGGCGCGGAAAAAATCGCGACCCGCCGCGGCGTCGATGGTGACTGTATATAAAAGGTGTCCAAAGGCGGTTTTTTGGCGCGGGAGCGGGGCGAAAGTGAGAAACGGGTGCTGGCGGTAGACGGTGAGCCAGGAGTCCGGTTGTTGCCAGGCGCTTAATTGGTCGAGAGTGCATTCGTAAGCTTCGTTCCAGGCGGAATCCACCAGGGCGCTGTTTTCGGCGACTAAATCGCTGAGTCGCTCACCGATGGCGGTGGCGTATTGCTCGTTGATATGGTGGATGGTTTCGCTGACGTTGGCGAGCCACCAGACGTCGTCGAGGCGGGCGGCGGTTTGGGGGAAAGCGCCGAGTGAGTCATAAGTAGCAACCAGGGGATTGGTGGCGAGCTGGCCGACGCCGGTGGTGCGTGCCAGCCAAGTGCGAGCATTGTGAGTATAAAAACTGAGCGAGAGGGGGTAAGTTTGCTGGTCGCTGGTGACCAGATTGCCGGTAAATTGGGCTAAAAAGGGCGGCGTGTGGTGGCGGACGGTGAGTTGGCCGGAGAGGGATTGGAAGGGTTCGGCTTGGCTGAAGTGGGCGCTAATGGCGGTGACGGTGGATAATTCCGGTGTAGCAACGATTTTTTGCCAGACTTCGGTGGCAATTTGGTCGGCGGGGGCGTGGGGATGCGTGCCGTACCAATAGTAGCCGCCGGCGCCGAGGGCGGCGAGGGCCAGGAGGGCGAAGAGGACGAAGGCCCAGCGGGGAAAGTGGCGAGGTTTGACGATTAATGGTGGCAGGGGCGCGCTGGTGGGCATACGATTATTATACGCACGGCGGACGCATTTTGCAAGCAAACTCCCATCTCACCGGGGCTGGCACGTCGCTGCGCTTGGTGTGTTCATCTACCCACCTCTCGACACAGAATTTTGGCATAAAACCTCACTGACGCATGGTGGGGGTTGCGAGAATTAGCAAGATATACCGCGCTATCGAGCGAGTCTGCATGGTGTGGACGGTTATCTAGCCAAAAATTAGTCTCGAGGCGGGCAGACAAGCACGCCTCGCCCTGCTTGCTTTTGGGGCGGCAAGCGAGTATAATGGGGGCATGAAATATGATCGGCGCTTACAAATCAGATTGGATAGCAACTTGCATCAGCAAGCAAATGACTTGTATGAAAAAATGGGCATGGATCTGGCGACGGCGATTCGGCTGTTTTTGCAACAATCGGTGGTGC
>JAFRKU010000093.1 GCA_017431585.1 bacterium
ATAATATTATATTATATCACACTAGCGCATTTTTGTCAAGTAAAAAATCGCAAAAAATCACCGATTGTTCCTAAAAATTCATTACACCTTGTGACAACATGGTAGGTATGTCCAGCTCCTGCCAGTGTGTATTGTAATATACTCTCAGCGCGAGTTGCAGTTAAGCCCGCAAAATGCGTTGGTTTTTTCTTAAATTTAGTTGACATGTCGCGCAAAATCACGTTTTTTCTTCAAAAGAATTACAAATTGCAATCTGTGTGAAATTTCCCAAAAAAAATCCCCCGGCATTGCCGGGGGAAAGGTTCCAGACTGACTGACATGCATTAGCCGCGAAGAAGATGTCTCCTCACGACCTTCAGGATCTCCGGCATCAGCAGGGTGCAGGAGACGCCCTGCGGGCTCCCGCCGATGGTGGGACTGCCGCCCCAGCCAGCCTCCTGCTGGCCCAGGTCCCGCCAGACCGCCGGCAAATCAACGTACCCCGGCGAGTACTGGCAGATCGTCACCTTTCGGTGCGGCTCGCCGCCGCTGAACCGGAAGGCGGGGTTGACCGCGACCACGATCGGCCGCAGCGCGTAGCCCACAGCCGTCGCCGCGCGGTGCTGCGATATCACTAGCGCGATATCGCCGTAGCACCACGTGCGGATTCTACCGTCCATGAGTGCCCGCACCATGTCCTGCCTTTCGGCGAGGACACGGTCACGGTACTCCGCGGGCACCTGGCGGTGCATCAGCCAGTTGCCCACAGCACCCACGCGCTCTTCCAGCGGCCGCTTAAAATCCGCGACCGCCGCGGCGAGGGTGGCCATCTCCAGACCGTTTTCCCGAGCCCAGAGACGTTCCATCGTGGGCAACTGCTGGGCCATCCACGGACCGTTGGCACTCTTGTCGATTTCCGCGATTACCTTTACTCCAGACGCAATGCTACGCATCACGCCCACCGACGTCACGTCCGGGTTGTCGTACCCGAGCAGCTTGATCGCTGCCCAGGCCATTGCACCCACGCTGTCGAGGTCGGCGCGGACGGTGAACAGGTCGATGCCGCGCTCTTCCAGTTTCGCACCCAGGAAATCAAAATCAAGATCCTGGATAGCCTCGATTGCCGCCACGTCCGCCTTCCCGTCGCTGTGCTGCGGGTCGACGTTGACGTCCATCTTCCCCGCAAACTGCGGGAGGGTTACCTCGATGCCCAGCTTGTACGTCGGGCGCGCGAGGACTTTTTTATTTTCCTCGGCGTCCTGCGGGCGCGGGGACAACGTGAAAAAAGAAACCTTACGCGCGAATTCGTTGGTCATGATAATGGTCATGATAAACAGCCTCCTTAAATTTTACCTGGAATTACCGGTTTCCCGGTGGCTAGCTGACGCTAGCTCGGATGATCGCGAGTGCCCTCGCTTTCATGCAGCCTAGCGCCAACTCAATTTTTTTGCGTGTCAAACTGTCAAAGAACTCTCGCTGGCACGCTGCCGAGTTTCTCCGCAGTCGTGTCCAGACGCAATCGCGTATTATATCATAATATATCAAAAATGTCAAGTTCTAGGGGACTAGATAGTATAATTAGCATTTTGTAACAAATTTGCACCGCTTACGCCTGGAAATTTGCAATGCTACACGTGCAGCACTACTAAAAATTAAAAATAATAAATTAGAAATTAAAATAAAATGTGGATTTACAAATTCTTGTTAATTTTTAATTTCTAATTCCTAGAAGTTGCTTCGCCAAACTCACCAATCCATGTTATAATAAGGCGCATAAGAGAAAGGATGTTCTTATGCTCAGACTCAAAAGTGAAGGTTTAACGTTCGACGATGTGCTCTTGGTGCCCGCTTACTCCGAGCTTCTCCCGCGCGACGCCGAACTTCACACTCGTCTCACCAAAAAAATCAAACTCAACATCCCGCTCATGTCTGCCAGCATGGACACCGTCACCGAGTCGCGCCTGGCCATCGCCATGGCTCGCCAAGGCGGCATCGGCATCATCCACAAAAACATGTCTATTGAATCCCAGGCAGACGAGGTCCGCAAAGTCAAACGTTCCGAGCATTCTGTCATCGCTGATCCGCTCAAACTCCTGGCTACGGACACCGCCGCTCAAGCCGAAGCGCTCATGACCAAGCACGGTGTCTCAGGTTTTCCCATCGTGGACGAAAAAAACCTTCTCGTCGGTATTATTACTCGCCGCGATATTCGTTTCCTCGATGACCTTGACCGTCCTATTCGCGATGTTATGACCTGGGAAAACCTCGTTTCTGCACCCATCGGCACCTCGCTGGAAGAAGCCAATCAGATCCTTGCCGCCCACAAAATTGAAAAACTCCCGCTGATCGACAAAGAAGGCCACTTACAAGGCTTGATCACTATCAAAGACATTTGCAAAGCTATCCGCTATCCACAGGCAGCCAAAGATACCAAAGGTCGTCTCCTGGCTGGTGCTGCCGTGGGCGTCACAACCGACGTTCTCGACCGCGTCCAAGCGTTAGTCGACGCCGAGGCGGACGTCATCACCGTGGATACCGCGCACGCACACTCCAAGGGCGTCCTCGATACTGTGGCGAAAATCAAAGCCAAATATCCCGAAGTTCAGCTCATCGTGGGCAACGTCGTCACGCCCGCTGCCACTGTCGCCTTGATTGAAGCCGGTGCCGATGCCGTCAAAGTGGGCATTGGTCCGGGCTCCATTTGCACCACCCGCGTGGTCGCTGGTGTTGGCGTCCCGCAAATCACCGCTGTCGCTGATTGCGCTGAAGCAGTCGCCAAATACGACATCCCGATTATCGCCGACGGCGGTATCAAGTTTTCCGGTGATATCGTCAAAGCTTTGGCTGCCGGCGGCGACGTCTGTATGCTCGGTAGCATGCTTGCCGGCGCTCTAGAAAGCCCATCAGAAACGGAAATTTATCAAGGTCGCAAATACAAAGTTTACCGGGGCATGGGCAGCCTCGCGGCAATGGCGCGCGGTTCCAAGGATCGCTACGGGCAGCAAGATGCCAAAAAACTTGTTCCCGAAGGCATCGAAGGCCGCGTGCTTTACAAAGGACCACTAGAAGATATTGTGTTCCAGCTTTTGGGCGGTTTGCGTGCTGGCATGGGCTATTGCGGCTGTCGTACTATCACTGAATTGCACCAAAAAGCCGAGTTTATCAAGATTTCCGCCGCAGGACTCAAGGAAAGCCATCCACATGATGTCCAGATTACCAAGGAAGCGCCCAATTATTCCACCACCAAAAACTAAAAATTAAAAATAATGGCAATGAGAAAGTGCGCATTACAAATGAAAATGTAAAACAAATGTAAAACAAACGTTTAACAAATGTTTTACAAAATCCAGGCGTCAGCGAGAACATACAAAAACAAACGCGCAACACACTCATGACAAATTAGAAATTAGGATAAAAAATTCTGCTCGAAATTAGCAATTGTGGGCAAGTGAAAATTAGAAAGTCAAAATGTCGCCAATGGACGTGCAAACACATCATCAAAAAGTGTTAATTCTCGATTTTGGCGGGCAAACGGCGATGTTGATCGCTCGTCGCGTGCGTGAAGCTCACGTTTACTGCGAAATTAAGCCTTATGAACTTTCGGCTGACCAGATCCGCGAGCTTGCTCCGATTGGCATTATTCTTTCGGGCGGCCCCAGTTTTGTCACCGACGCCGAAGCGCCCATGATCGATCCTGCAGTTTTTGCGCTCGGTATTCCTATACTTGGCATTTGTTACGGTGCTCAGCTGCTTGCCCACCAACTCGGCGGACGCGTGGAAAAGCAAGCCCACCGCGAGTACGGTCGGGTCACGCTCCACGTCGAGAGTGACGGTGATCACAGTCAACTTTTCGCCGATATACCGCGAGAATCAATCTGCTGGATGAGCCACACTTCCAGCGTCACCGCGCTGCCTACGGCGTTTACCTGTCTGGCGACAACTCCAGATTGTCCGGCAGCAGCTTTTGCCGATGACAAGCGGCGTCTTTACGGCGTCCAGTTTCACCCAGAAGTCACCCACACCCAGTGTGGGCAAAAGCTGCTCAGCAATTTCTTGACGGATATTTGTGGCTGTCAGGGTGACTGGGAAATGTCACACGTGGCTCAGGAAATTATTGCTGATTTACGGGAAAAAATTGGTTCACGCAGTGTTTTGTGCGCCCTTTCGGGCGGTGTGGATTCTAGCGTCACTGCACTTTTGCTTCATCATGCCGTGGGCGACCAACTGACCGCGGTTTTCCTGGATCACGGTCTGCTACGCCAAAATGAATCCGCGGAAGTCATTGAGACTTTTACCACGCACACGCCGTTGCGCCTGATTAGCGTCGACGCCAGCCAGCAATTCCTAGC
>JAFRKU010000013.1 GCA_017431585.1 bacterium
GTAAACCCGTCGTGCACACACGCGAAATTGACACTCCGAGCCGGATTTTTGTGATAAAATACAAACTCCGGCGCTTGTCCGGCCAAATGCGCCTTCACGTCCGCCTCGCCTTCGCCAAAATTCACCCACCGTCGCACCCGATTGCGCCAGCTGCCCGACCACTCTAGCCATTCTGGCCCGCCGAAGCGCCCTTCCAGCACCAAACCACTCGCATCCCACGGTTCGGCCGACAATTTCAGCCCCCGCAGCACCGGACTACGATTGATCAGCTTGATAATTTCCGGATAATCGGTGTAGCCGTCGGCCGTGTAGTAAAATGTTCCGCCCAAGTCAAAACGAAAGCCGTCCACGTGGAACTCGCGCGCCAAATATTCCAACGTGTCAATGATCAGCCGGCTGCCCGCCCGACTGTTGCTGTTAAAAGTATTGTCACATCCGGTAAAATTCATGTAATACCGCTCGTCCTGGGCCGAAAGCAAATAGTAAGCCCGATTGTCAATCCCCCGCCACGATAGCGTCGGCCCCTGGTGATTGGCCTCCGTGGTGTGGTTGAAAACCACGTCCAAAATGATTTCCAGGCCTAAACTATGCGCCCTTTTGACCAACTTTTTCAGCTCGGACAAGTGCGGCTGGCTGCCGCGGGCAAAATATGACGGTTCTATCGCCATAAACGACAGCTGCGAATATCCCCAGTAATTCCCCAACTCCTCCCCTCGACTGTTTTGCCGCGGCACATCGTCATCAAAAGCTTGCACCGGCATCAGCTCCAGCGCCGTCACCCCCAAATCCGCAAAATAATCCAACTTTTCCGTCAAGCCCGCGAAAGTCCCCGGAAATTGCACCCCACTGCTCGGGTGCGCCGTCACGCCCTTGACGTGGCACTCGTAAATCACCGATTTCTCCGCCGGCACGCGCGGCAGGCGATCATCGCCCCAGTCGAAATAATCTTCGCCCACCACCACGCCACGCACGCACTCGCCCACATTGTCGCCCGGTTCGCACGCCGCCGCCCGCTCGTAAAACCGTCGGTCAATCGCTCGCGCGTACGGATCCAACAAGCATTTGTCCCAGTCGAAACGGTTGCCCGGACTTTTCGGTCCGTCCACCCGGTAAGCATACGCCGCCCCGGGCCGCAAATCGTGGACAAACACGTGCCAGACCGCCCCCGTTTTGTTCGTCACCGGCGACAAATCGATCACCTGCGACGGCCGCCGCCGCTCCGGATTGTCCCACAAAACCAACTGTACCCGCTCCGCCGCGTGGCTGTACAGGGCAAAATTGACCCCGTGACCCAGCGCCCGCGCCCCCAAAGGCTGGTGATGACCGCTGCTCCACTGGTGTTTTTCGCCCCAATTGCCCATCTTGACAACCATTATATAATAAAATGAGGCACAAGTAAATTATGCACATCAACTTAATCACCAGCGTTCCCGAGTTTTTCGAGCAAATTTTGTCAGTCTCGATGCTGGGTCGCGCCGTCGCGGCTGGCGCCGTCACTTTCCGCGTCGTCTCTTTGCGCGATTTCGCCCCTGGCAATTTGAAAAAACAAGTTGACGATCGCCCCTTTGGCGGCGGCCCCGGCATGATTTTGAAAATCGAACCCATCGTCCGAGCGCTTGACTACCTCTCTGCCCAAAACCAGCGCGGCACCGTCTATCTAACCAGCCCCCAAGGCACAGTTTTTCATCAAGCTCAAGCCCGCGCCTGGTCGCACCTGAATTGTCTCACCCTTATCTGCGGCCACTACGAAGGCGTGGACGCGCGGATCACCCACTTTATCGACGGTCAAATCAGCCTAGGCAACTTCGTTCTCACCGGCGGTGAACCAGCGGCCCTAGCCATGATTGACGCCACCGTTCGCCTACTCCCCGGGGTGCTGGGCAACGCCGACTCGCTGACTTGCGAAAGTTTCGATGCCGACTGCCTCGAGTACCCCCAGTACACTCGCCCCAGTGTCTTCCGTGGCCTCTCTGTCCCCGATGTCTTGCTTTCCGGCCATCACGCCGCCGTCGCTGCCTGGCGTCGTGAGCACAGTCCAAGCTTATAGTATATTATTATATCACAATATGTCACTTTTGTCAAGAGGCAATTTAGCTTGATAAATCAAGCTTTTTTACGTCCGCCACCAACTCAACCAGATGAGACCCACGATCACCCGGTAAATCCCAAAATACCAAAAGGGTTTAGTCGCCATCAGTTTAATCATCGGTTTCATCACTAGCCAACCGACCGCCAGCGCGATCACGAAGCCCGTCAGGCACAGCAGGACATTTGACCAATTGAGCATCGCCGGACACGGCGCCACAATACATCGAGGCTGCTCCACAAACACTTCTCCGTCGCGCACCGTCTGGATGATATCGAGAAAGGTTGCTCCACAAATCGTCGGCAGCGCCACCACGAATGCTAGCGCCGTCGCGCCCGCCTTGGAAAATCCCAGTGTCCGGGCACCCATCTGTGTTACTCCTGAGCGCGACACGCCCGGCACGATTGCCACCGATTGCCATAGGCCCACCAGAGACATTTTCCACCAGGGCGTTTTTTCCACTTCGCCCACGTAGACATTCTGCAGCGATGTATCAGTGTTTTTATCGTCTGGCCGCCGCCGCGACCACCAAGCATCAAACAGGCTAAACCCGATCCCGCCGACAATCAGCATCCAGCCGGTCAGTGGACTGGCGTCTTGTAAATAATCTTTAACCAATTTGTAGACCCCCAGGCCCACGATAGCCGTGGGCACCACCGCCACCAGCAACTTGAGCCAAATTTGCTTATTTTGCCACAGACTTTGCCAGAAGTAAATCAAGGCCGCGCCAATCGCTCCCGCTTGAATAAAAATGCAAAACGTGGCAAAAAGCGGATCAGTCAGCACATTTTCGCCGGCCACCAAGGCAAACAATTTTTGAGTGAGCAGCAAGTGGGCCGTGGATGACACCGGCAAAAACTCCGTCAACCCTTCGATCACACTCAGTGACAAAATGTATGCAATTCCCATAATTTATCCCCATAAACCAATGATTTTTGGTACAAAAATAATCAAACCAGCGATCGCGGCTGCCCCGCTGGCCCACAGCACCGCCCCCGCCGCCACGTCGCGCGGAGTACCCAAATGCTCGTATTTGCCGCCGCACTCGTCGCGCACCACGTCACACACTTGCTCGATGGCGGTGTTAACGCACTCCAAAGCCGGAATCAGTCCCAAAAACACCAGTAACACCAGCCATTCGCCCACACTGATATCAAAAATCAAGCCCGCCGCCACCACCAGTAAGGCGGCGCACAGATGTAACCGCATGTTGCGCTCGCTGCGCACGCTCTGGCCAATGCCCCGCCCGGCAAAGCGAAAACTATGCAGCAATGATGGCGACTTTTTCAGCATGAGTAGTATTATACCACTCGCCGGCGCCACCCGCAAGGGGTGGCGCCGGCGAGATTTCTTTTTTCAGTCTTGACGTTTAGCTCACCACTTCGCCTTCCACGACGTCACCTTCCGGTTTCGCCGCTTCTTCGGCTTTGGTTTCACCAGCTCCGGGCGTCGCTTGCCCCGGTTGGCCTTTGTCGCCTTGCGCGGCTCGCATCGCCTCACCGATTTTTTGCGCACTGGTCATCGTTTTTTCGATGGCGGCATCCAGCTGCTCTTTGGTGGCCGACTCGTCCTCGCTCAATTTCTTGAGCGCTTCGATATTGTCGCTGATGGCTTTTTTGTCATCGCTGCTGACTTTGTCACCATATTCTTTCAGCTGTTTTTCCATTTCGAAAGCCACGCTGCCCGCTTGGTTGCGCGCTTCAATCAGCTCTTTCTTCTTTTTATCTTCTTCGGCGTGCTCTTGGGCATCTCGCTTCATCGCTTCCACCTCTGTGTCAGACAAATTCGTCGAGTTTTGAATGGTGATATCCGCTTGTTTACCAGAGGTGCGATCTTTAGCCGTCACCTTCAAAATCCCGTTGCTGTCGATGTCAAAAGTCACCTCGACTTGTGGCACCCCACGTGGCGCCGGCGGAATGCCAGACAGGACAAAGCGTCCGAGCGACTTATTGTCTGCCGCCATCTCCCGCTCGCCTTGCAAGACATTGATTTCCACACTCGTTTGGTTATCCGCCGCGGTGGAAAACACCTGATTGCCCGAAGTCGGCACGGTGGTATTGCGCTTGATAATCGGGGTGCGAATACCGCCCAGCGTTTCCACGCCCAGAGTGAGTGGGGTCACATCCAGCAGCACCACGTCTTGCACGTCACCGCCGATCACACCCGCTTGCACGGCTGCGCCCACGGCCACCACTTCGTCCGGGTTGACGCCCTGCTCCGGTTTCTTGCCAAAGAATTTCTCCACTTCGGCCACCACCTTGGGCATCCGCGTCATCCCGCCGACCAGCACCACATTGTTGATGTCGCCAGCGGCCAAACCGGCGTCGGCCAAAGCCTTCTTCACCGGCTCGAAAGTCCGCTCAATCAGTGCATCGGTCAGCTCTTCCAACTTGGCCCGCGTCAAAGTCATGGTCAGATGGAGAGGATTGCCGTCGTCACCTTGAGTGATGAAAGGCAAATTGATTTCCGTGCTCATCGTGGCCGACAGCTCAATTTTGGCCTTTTCGGCCGCATCTTTCACCCGTTGGAGTGCTTGCGGATCTTTAGCCAAATCCTTGCCGGATTCTTTCTTGAATTCACCGCAAATCCACTCGATGATCTTGTTGTCAAAGTCATCGCCGCCCAAGAAAGTGTCGCCATTGGTTGCCTTGACTTCAAACACGCCGTCACCGATTTCCAAAATCGAGATATCAAAAGTCCCGCCGCCTAAGTCGTACACCGCGATTTTGGTGTTGCCTTTTTTGTCCAGCCCGTAAGCGAGAGCCGCCGCCGTCGGTTCATTGACAATCCGCTCCACCTTGAGACCGGCGATTTCGCCCGCTTGTTTGGTCGCCTGGCGCTGACTGTCGTCAAAATATGCCGGCACCGTGATGACCGCCTGGCTCACCGTCCCGCCCAAGTAAGCCTCGGCATCAGCTTTCGCCTTTTGCAAAATCTTGGCGCTGATTTCCTGCGGGGTCAGCTTTTGACCATCGACATTAATGGTCGCCATATCACCTTTGCCCGCCGACACATCGTAAGAGACGTGTTTGATGGCATTTTGCACTGGCGCCGCGTCATATTTCTGACCCATGAACCGCTTGACTGAATTAACGGTGTTTTTGGGATTGAGCACCATCTGGCGCTTGGCTGCATCGCCCACATTGGTTTCGCCGTTTTTAAAACTCACAATCGAGGGGAAAGTGTTGCGTCCCTCAGCCGTGGGAATAATTTTCGCTTGTCCACCCTCCATGACAGCCACGGCCGAATTGGTCGTGCCCAAGTCAATTCCTATAATTTTTGTCATACGTTGTTCCTTTCCGTTTTCAACTTTAGCAATTCTAGCAGAAGAGTGCTAATTTGTCAAGGGGCAATTTCCAGGCGGGAGCACAACTGCTATTTAGCCTTATATCCTATATTATACCACACAATGTCACATTTGTCAAGAGGCAGTTTCGCCTGGAATAAGTGAAAGGCGCCCTATGTACATTTCCGGCGCCTTCCTATGGCGTTGTCCCCCTACAATTTGCAAGAGGACAACGTTGCTACGTACATCACGTTTGACTAGTACCAATGATGCCGCTTCTTAAACATATTATACCACACTATTTAACAAAAATGCGCTCAGTTTGGTCTTTCATAATAATGCGCATGTTTTTCACCCTTCGTGAACGAGAAAACAAGAATTGCAACTGCTGTGCTGCTGGCATGGCGCGCCTTAAGCGCCGCAAATCAAAAATTACATTTGGTGCTTGTGAAACCGCTTTTTTAAAAGCAGTTTGCAAAGTTTTGTTTTTTGATACACACGGACTTTTCATTTCCCAAGCTAGACCATCGTCCATCACCAAATCTGCGTTCGATACTCGACTGGTCGACGATGGTACAATTAATTCAATTTTATGCCCGCGGGCCACATAATATTCTACAGTAGCTAATTCATGCGGCTCTAACCGACATCCGTGACTAATAAATTTGCCTCGTTGTGATAACATAATATCAGATTATACACACCAAACATGACAAAAGTGACAAAAATTCTGACGCAGTTTGCTTGAGAGACAGATATATCAACCAAAAATTGCTCTTAAATTGCCCCAGAATTGTGGTATAATATTCGCGGAACCATAATGCAAACACTGCCCAAAGCCAAACTTTGCCAGTGTTGACCAGAAAAACCGATTAAACGAGGTATCTCGTCTAATGCGTTTACGGCTTTTGTAGCGGTCAAATGCATTATGGTTCCAACGAGGTGCCTCGTTTAATGGGACACAAAATGAAGTAGGAGAAAGGGATGCATGGAACCCATCTTAATCAACTCTCGCGGTCGCTCCGGCCGTGTTTCGGCTACAACATCACACTACACACGAGCGATTTTTTCTCTCGGCATGGTTGTATTTGTGGTGCTGTTGTGTCGGATAGATGTTTGCCGCGGGCCGCTTGCGGCGCACGCGGCCACTATCCCGACCGAGGCCGTGCCCTTTGGTAAGTATGTCAAAGTCGGCACCAATAGTTATATTAGTAGTCACGAACTGGCGTGCCAGCCAGGAAGCGACTTTTGTGGCACCGGTACAGCATGGAACTCTAGTAGTGACACTTGTACCGCCCCGGTGGGATCTACCTATTGTGCCGGCGGCACGACGTGGAATTCTAGCAGTTCCCAGTGTGTGGCAGATGTGACACGCACCATGCAAAGCTTTACTACTGCTGATTGCGCTAGTTATGCCACACCCACCGGTACTAATTATACCGAAGTGGGCGTGTTGCGAGACACTCGCGATAACAAAATGTACGTTATCCGCAAATTCGCCGACGGCCACTGCTGGATGGCGGAAAATCTCAAGCTCTGCGCTAATCCCATCACCACCGGTTACGACACCAGCGATACAAGTTCTGTCACCGGCTATGTGGGCACCTACGGCGGCCACGCTTACAAAGGTAAATGTCGCAGTGCTGGCGACAACTACGACGGCTATCTCTACAATTGGGAGGCCGCCATGAATAATTCCACCGCTGTTTACGGTGGTAACTACGACAACCGCGTCAACGGTACCGCCCTCGCCACCCACGACATCTGTCCGCTCGGCTGGCACGTGCCCACGGGTAATGTTGCTGGCGAATGGGAGACACTAGCAAGTGCAGTGCAAGGAAACAGCGTTGGCCAAAGTTGCGATAGTTCTGACTGTAGTGCCGCATTGCTAGCATTTTTTAGAACTACTGGTGCTAATGAGTGGAACGCAACTTCTAAAAGTGTGCTAGCCGGTTCTGTCCACAACGGGTCGCTAATTTATCAAGGTGAAGATGCGAACTGGTGGAGTTCTACACGATATGAAGTGGATAATCTCGCTGCTTACAGGTTAATGGCAAGCGAGGATACAGGTGGTAGTGTCTGCCCGGGCTGTCTGTACAGCAAATATCGCGGCTTCTCCGTCCGTTGCCTCGCCGACTACTAAATCAGTGTGCCTATGTTTCAGACCAGTTAGCAAAATATTTGTTCGAACCCACAGCGAGTTCCGCAGACACCTTTGGTCGTCGCTCTAAGACGACCAAAAGGCTCGCAGGACCTGTTTGAGCTCCGGACAAATATTTTGCGCTGGTCTGAAACAGACGAGCGCAGCGACGCGACAGCGATAGCGCGCGCGGCGCACAAAATACCCCCCCACCAACCCGGGAGTAACTCCCGGGTTTGGTCAAAAGTCGGGAGTTACTCCCGACTTTCGCCTTTCCGCCTCACCATCTCGTTAATCCTCGCCACCAACTCGTCGTACAACCGCTCTTCCGGCACCGTCGCCACCACTTGCCCCTTGATAAAAATAATCCCCGCGTGGTTGCCGCCGGCAATCCCGATGTCCGCTTCTCGCGCCTCGCCGGGGCCATTGACCGCGCACCCCATTACTGCCACCGTTAGCGGCGCGCCCAACTGATCAATGTACGCTTGCACCCGCCGAGCCGTCGGAATCAAGTCCCAATTGGTCCGCGAGCAAGTCGGACACGAAATCAAAATCGGTTCCCGCCGCAACCCCAAATGCTTTAAAATTTCCCTTCCTACCAATATTTCTTGCGTGTTGTCGCCCGTCATGGACACCCGAATAGTGTCGCCGATGCCCTCCAGCAGCAAGCTCCCGATCCCCATCGCCGACTTGACCGTACTACTCAGTTCCAGCCCCGCCTCGGTCACGCCCAGATGCAACGGATAGTCAAACCGCTCACTAAACAGCCGATACGCCGCCACCATCGTCTCCACTCTGCTAGTTTTCAGCGACACCACGATTTGATCAAAATCCACTGCCTCCAGCAGTTTGATGTGCTCAGCCGCCGACTCCACCAGCGCCTCTGGCGTCGGGTGGCCATATTTAGCCAAAATTTCCCGCTGCAAACTGCCGGCGTTCACCCCGATACGAATGGGTACACCGCGTTTTTTCGCCTCGTCGGCCACCGCCCGGACTTTGTCCGGCCCGCCGATATTACCCGGATTCAGCCGCAATTTATCCACTCCTTGGCGCAAGGCTTCCAGGGCAAAAGTGTAATCAAAATGAATGTCTGCCACCAGCGGAATATGAATTTTTTTCTTGATAATTCCAATGTTTTTCACGCTTTCCATATCCAAAAACCCCATCCGCACGATATCGCACCCCACTTCTTCCAGGCGCAAAATTTGCTCGATACATGCTTGTGGGTCGTGCGCATCCGCCTTCACCATCGACTGGACGCTCACCGGCGCCCCGCCGCCGATAAACATGTTACCCACGCGGATTTTTTTGGTTGGCCGTCTTATTATTGTCATTGTTTACTTTCTATACTCAAACAATCAAATTTAAATGGTAAATCAATCTTTTTATCTTTGTCAAAAAGCGCAAAAATCGTCGGACCTTTGCCGGTGAAACTCGCGCCCGCCGCTCCGGCCGCTAGCAATTGTTCAAAAATTTTATTCAAATACGGATATTTTTCCAGTAGCACCAATAAAAAATCATTATGCAAATTTTGACCAATGGCGGCCAAATCGCCACCTTGCACACCCGTCATCAATGCCGGCCCTGACGCCGCGACTGCCGGCCGCTGGCCTCGGGCGATAAAGTGGTCCCACTCAGCATACATCGCCGCCGTCTCCAGCGAAAAATCTTGGTAAACCAGCACAATTTGGCACTCAGGTAATCCCGGTAGGTCCCAGGTGGTTTGCCCCTTTTGGCCATGATGTGGCTCGAGTGTCCCCAGACTCTCGCTGACCCCAAACGGTACATCCGCGCCCAGCTCTTCAGCCAGCACTGCCAACTGCTCATCGCTGTAACCCAGCCGAAAATGCCGATTTACGGCCGCTAAAAACACACCCGCATTCATGCTCCCGCCACCCAGTCCCGCACCCGCCGGAATTTTTTTCTCCAGTCGCACTCGCCCGCCCGGCAGTCGTCGCCGCCTCGCCAGCGCCTGATACGCCCGCGCCACTAAATTACGCTCATCCGTGGGCACGCTCGCCTCATCGCACTCGATTTCCAATATAGACAAATTTTCATCAAACTCGCAAATTATCTTGTCATATAGCGGAATTTTCACCATGATATTTTGCACATCGTGGTAGCCGCTTGCTAATCGAGGTCCAATTTGCAGCCACAAATTAATCTTGGCGGGACTTTGCAGGGTCAGTTTTGTTGGCATTATTGATGCTCCAGCAACACGCTCACGCTGGCCATCAGCCCTTCGCCGCGGCCAAAAGCCGTCAACCCTTCCCCCGAAGTTACGCTCAAACCCACCCGCGCTCGCTCGATCTCCAGCAAATTCGCCACGCTTTTGGCCATCATCGGCAAATACTTTTCCATTTTCGGCCGACTGCCCTCGATACTCACGCTCACGTTGGCCACCCGGTAGCCGCGCTCGCCCACTACTTGCAAAATTTGCTTTATGTATTCGCGCGAATCCTTTACTCCTTGCCGGACAAATTCGTCGCCCACCGGCCCCAGCGACCCGCCGCCCACCGCTGTACTCAAGGCATTGTACAGCGCGTGCAAAATCACGTCGCCATCGGAATTCACCCCTTGATACGCCAGCCCGCAAGCGAAAGGCAAACCGGCCAAAGTTAAAACCTCACCCTCTCTCGCCTCGCTCAGCCGGTGCGAATCCTGACCCAAGCCCGTCAAAAACAGCGGCTCTTTAGGCATTTTTCCAGCTTTCTATTTTGGCCACCACCGCCGCGGTGATCCACTCAGGCGTGCTGGCGCCAGCGATCACCCCCACCCGAAAAATCCCCGCCCCAAACCACCGCTCATCAATTTCGCTCACTTCATCCACCGCCCTGGCGGGCAACCCTGTGGTCGCTGCCACCTCCAACAGCCGCCGCGAATTACTCGAGTGTGGCGCGCCCACCACCAGCAAAAAATCTACGTCAGCGGCCAAATCCAGCACCGCTTGCTGCCTGTCCGTCGTCGCCCGGCACAAATGCGCTCTGATTTCCAAATCCGGATATCGCGCCTGTAATCGGGCAAATTTGTCCGCCGTCTCCAGCATGGATAGGGTCGTTTGCGTCAGCACCACCGTCTCCGCCGGTCGCTTGATTTCCAACTCGTCCAGTTGTTCCAGCGTCACCACCTTCACTCCCTTCGCCTGGGCAGACACGCTCCGGGCTTCATCATGTTTTTTGTCCGAAGCCACGTAAACGATTTTTTTGCCCTGAGCGCTCAGTGTCCGCACCAGCGTCTGCGCTCCCGCCACCATCGGGCACGTGGCGTCCACCACCGTCAGCTTTTTGGCCGCGGCCTGCGCCAGAAAATCCGGCGTCGCGCCGTGCGCCTTGATCACTAGCACTTTCCCGTCTGGGACATCACTCAACTTGCTTACAAACTTAATGCCGTAATCCCGCCTGAGCCACTCGGTCACGTGCGTATTGTGCACCAAATCGCCCACGATGTAAACCTCGTCCGGCCGACTCAGCGCCGCCTCTTGGGCCAATTTGATCGCCCCCGAAACGCCAAAACGCCCGTCGTCACCGCAAAAACCGCTCGCGCGCGCCATGACCACTTGCATCAGCTCTTTCTTGATTTAGAATTTTTCGCTGATTTAGCCACTTTTTTGTGTTTTTTGGCGCTCTCGGCCGGCTCGGTTTTGGCCACCGGCTCGCTTTTCACCTTTACCCCCACTTTGCCCAGTAGGCTCATCCAGTCGATCTTGCTTATATAAACATAATAGGCCATATCTACCAGGCCATAAGTGGCAAAACCCATAATCAGCAGCAAGCCAAACCAAATTTTGTCGCCACCCCGGGCCGCGCGCCACAAAGCCAAAGCTTTCCAGACGTACACCCAAATCAGCATCATCACCGATACCAGTATGCCCACGACTAGACCTTGCGGATCAGCTGCCCAAGCCGCCGCTAAACTAGCGGGCGCGGTCGTCTCATTCATCTGGTCCCTTTCTGCTTCATATCCTATAATTATATCACACCATGTCACTTTTGTCAAGAGGCAATTTCCAGAGGTGACAGAAATTCGCTAGGCCACCGGCAGCTTTTGGTGAATGACGCTCAACATCTTCGCTACCGTTTCCTCAATGGAATCATCGGACGTATCCACCAAAATAGCATCATCGGCCTTCACCAGCGGATCCGTGGCTCGGTGGGTATCAATCCGGTCCCGCTCCAAAATTTGCGCCCGCACGTCTTGGAGAGTCATTTCCGGATGTGACAGTGCCAGCGTGGCAAACCGCCGACTCGCTCGCACTTCCAGGCTCGCAGTCAGGAAAAACTTCACGTCCGCCGCCGGCAGCACCTTCGTCCCAATGTCCCGACCTTCCATCACCACACTGTTGGCGCTCGCCAGCGCTTGTTGTTTGGCCACCAGCATCGCTCGCACCAGAGGCAATGTCGCCGTCGTCGAAACATTGGCGTCAATTTGCGGTGTCCGGATCAGTGAGGATACATCCCGGCCATCTAGCAGCACTTGGGTAAAAAAGTTGCCGGCCTCATCAGTTTGATTCACCAAGCCAAAATCCACTTTATCCAAAACTTCCAGCAGTTCCGCCTCGTGCGCCGCATCAATCGCCATCTTCTTGGCCATCAGCAGCCATGTTGCCGCCCTATACATCGCTCCCGTATCCACGTATAAAAATTTCAAAGCCAGTGCGACTTTTTTAGCGGCCGTGCCTTTGCCGGCAGCCACTGGGCCATCGATGGCCACTTGGAAAAACTTTTTTTGCATAAACTGGAGCTTTATTATATCAAAAAAAGGAGTATAATGCAAGGGATGTTATTAATCAAGAACAAACGAGCACATTTTGACTACGAAATTACTGATACTATCAGTTGTGGCGTGGTTTTAAGCGGTGCAGAAGTCAAAAGCCTGCGCGCCAAAATGGGCAGTCTCACCGGTAGCTTCGTCCAAATTGTTGATAACAAGGCCATTTTGCTCAATGCTCATATCAATCCTTATCCTTTCGCCGACAATCGCGATTACGACCCCAATCGCACCCGGACGCTACTGCTGCGCCGACGCGAACTGTACGCCCTGCGGGACAAAGCCGCCGCCAAAAATTACACTCTTGTCCCACTTTCCTTTGAAACATCGGGCAAATTTATCAAATTGATCGTCGGGGTAGGCAAGGGCCGCAAACAGTTTGAAAAACGAGATAAAATTAAGCGCCGTGACCTAGAACGTGAACAAAAGCAGTCAAATTGGTACTAATTTTCAGGCTTTTTCCGGGGGTAAGTGCCAGCAAATGTAAAATTAGCCCTTGACAACGCCAAAAATTGGTGTACAATACACCAAATCGACAAAAAATCAGAAAGGAAGACATGACTAAAAGTCAATTGATTGCCATTGTCGCCAAAAAGTCCAAGATGTCCAAACGGGCCGCTGAGGAAGTGGTGGAGTTGGTTTTAGCGGAAATGTCGGGTTCTTTGAGCAAAGGCGAAAAAATCGTGTTGTCTAATTTCGGCACTTTTTACGTCAGCAAAGTCAAAGATAAACAAGTTGTGCCCTTTGGTGACGAAGGCAAACGCCAGACGATCAAAGCACACAAAGTGGTCAATTTCCGCCCCGGCAAGACTTTGAAAAAACAAGTTTGGTAAATCTTCTTGACAAAATCAGGTAAATGGTGTAAACTACCACAACTTGAAGGGAACTGATTATGGCAAGCAAGAAAAAAGGGCCACGCCAACTCGTGGGTTTGCAATGCAGCGAATGTAAAGCTTTTGGCTACGTCACCACATATAATCGCAACAACGACATCGCCAAACGCCAAGCCGGTGAAAAAGAGTCTTTTCCGCTGAAAAAATATTGCAAAAAATGCCGGACGCACACGGTGCACAAGGCCATGAAAAAATTGAAATAAAGGCATTTTATCGCCTGCCAAAACCGCTCCGCTCTGGAGCGGTTTTTTGTGATATAATCAGCCCCACTATGCCAAAATTAAATTTACAACCCCTCTCGGGCATGCCAGAGTGGTCACCCGCCGCCAACGTCACTTTTGCCGCCTGGAAACGCACCTTGGCGGATGTTTACACTCGCCACGGCTTTGTCCCTTTGGAAACCGCTGCCATCGAACGCGACGAAATTTTGGCCGCCAAAGTCGGCCCGGCCACTCAAAAACAAATTTACCGCGTCATCCACGGCTCCACCAGCCAGTCGCTGCGCTTTGATCTCACCGTCCCACTCGCGCGCTACGTGGCCGCGCACCAAAGTGAACTCACTTTTCCCTATCGGCGCGCTCTCATCGATCGCTCTTGGCGCGGCGAGCGCGCCCAAGCCGGCCGTTTTCGCGAATTTTACCAAGCCGACGCCGACGTCATCGGCCGCGGTAGCCTCGATCACACCTATGATGCCCAAATTTTAGCTGTCGCCGCCGACGCCCTGCGCGCTCTCCAGCTGGGCCGCTTCCAAATTCAAATTTCCCACCGCGGCCTGCTCATGGGCTTTTTGCACAGTCTCCATTTACTCGACGAAGCGGCCGTCATCCAATTGCTCGATGACGCGCCCAAAATTGGCCTGAGCAAACTCAAGTCCGAGTTACAACTGTTGCGCCTGGATACATTTGAAATTCGCCATCTGCTCCAATTTGCCAATGTTACCGGCGATTTAGCGACTTTCAGTCAAGCTATGTTGCGCCTGGACATCGCTGATCAGGATTTCGAAGCCGCCCTCCAAGAGCTCGCCGAGCTAGACGCCAACTTGCGCGCCCTCGGTCTGCACCCGGACGAATACCAATTTAACAGCGGCATCATTCGCGGCCTCGATTATTACACCGGCGTCGTTTTTGAAACTATCTTGACAGATCACCCTCAAATTGGCGCCATCTGCTCCGGCGGCCGCTACGATAATTTGGTCTCCGGTTTTGTCAGCGAAAAAATGCCGGGCGTGGGCTGTTCGATTGGTTTGACTCGTCTGTTTAGTCAAGCGCTCGCTCTCGGTTTGATCGCGCCCTCGCGCGCTAGTGTGGCCGACGTGGTCGTCCTGCCCCTCACCGATCAGCATGACCGCGTGGCCCAATTGGCCACTCAACTGCGCGCCGCCGGTGCCGCCGTGGATGTCTATTGGCAACCGGCCGCTTTGAAAAAACAACTGCGCTACGCGGACGCCACCGGCGCGCCCTGGGCGCTGCTGGTGGGCGATGATGAACTCGCTGCCGATCGCTACACGCTCAAAAACATGATCAGTGGCGAGCAAACCAGCGCCACCGTCGCTCAAATTGCTGCTTTGGTCCAAACCCGGGAGTAACTCCCGAGTTTATGTGCTGCTCTCGCTGGTCGCGCGACGAGACTGGATTTTTGCTGGATGTCCAAGACTAGAATTAATGGCGTCGCTTGTCGCTCTTATCGTCTGATAGTGTTTGACCACAAATTCACCCGCGTAACGACACTGGACTTATGCGAAAATCCATGTCGAGACGCGCGACTAGCGAGA
>JAFRKU010000094.1 GCA_017431585.1 bacterium
CAAATTGGGTCAAGTGGGCAATGGTGCGCACGGCGGCGGTGGGATCGGTGAAAGCCAACAAACCGCGCTGGCGCAATAAATCTAGGCCGGGGGCAACACTGGCGGCGCCGATAAAACAGCTGACGACTAATTTTTCTGGATGCATAGCAGCAAAATCGGCAATGATTTGGGCGGTATCGTGTGGCTGGGTGACGTGCTGGGGGGTGAGCAAAAACAGCAGAGTGTCCCAATTGGGGTCGGTGCCCAAGATTTCGGCGGTGGCGCGGTAGCGTGTGGCCAGGGCGTCGCCGAGGATATCGAGTGGGTTGCTGACGCTGGCTGAAGCTGGAAGGACCTCTTTTAATTTATTATAGGTACTTTTATTAAGTTCTGATAACTGTAAGTTATAGGTTTCAATGGCGTCTGTGGCGATGATGCCAGCGCCACCGGCATTGGTGACCAGCTGGACGCGGGGGCCAGCGGGGAAAACTGTGGTGGCAGAAAATGCCTGTAAATCCTCAAAAAATTCGCTAATACTGGTGGCGATAATGGCGCCGGCGGCGCACAGGCCAGTGAGGGTGATATCGCGGTTGCTAGTCAGGGAAGCGGTGTGCGAGGCGACGGCTGAGGCGGCAGCGGAGCTTTGGCCGGCTAAGAAAATGACGAGCGGTTTGTGACGTTTGGTGCGTGCCCAATCGACCAGTTCGTGGCCGCGTTTGATGTCTTCTAAATAGGCGCCGATAACTTGGACTTGCGGGTCAGCGTCCCAGGCGGAAAAGAGGTCGAGTTCGTCTAGACCCGCTTTGTTGCCCAATGAACAAAAGTAGGCAAAACCTAAGCTGCAAGCGGCGGCATAATCCAACAGACTGCAACACAGGGCGCCCGATTGGGAAGCAAAAGCAATGTGACCGGGCGTGGGCTGAGTTTGCATCCAGGAGTGATTGAAGTGGGTGAGAGGACTGATTAACCCGATAACGTTTGGACCTATAAGCGTAATATTATGAGACTTGCAAATTTCTACGATAGTATCCTGTAATATTTTTCCTTCGGTCCCTGTTTCGGCGAAACCAGCGCTGATAATGATGAGGGAGTGGACGCGGCGGGTGGCGGCTTGCTTGACGGCCTCTAAAACGCCGGAAGCGGGAATGACGAGGCTGACTTGATCGATATCGCCAGGAATATCCAGCAAACTAGGGTAGCATGTGAGGTCATTAATTTGCGAATAATTCGGATTGACAGGGTAAATTTGGCCATCGTAACCGCCGGTACGCAAATTGGCTAGCAGAATGTGGCCGAGCTTGTCAGGTTTGGGACTGGCGCCCACAATGGCGATCGATCGGGGCTGAAAAATATGCGTGAGCTTGTTGTCCATGCTTTTAATTTTATCACACAATTGCCCTTTTGCCGATTGATTTTTGTGATATAATGGTGAAAATTGGTGGAAAGAAAGGAAGAGATGAAGACTCGAGCGGAGCTAAAAGAGATGGCCAAAAAAAGTCTGCGAGGAAGATGGACGGATGCGGTGATTTTCGCTTTGTTGTATTCTTTGATTATGGCGGCGATCAATAGCCTAGCGGGCGGGCGGCTGGAAAGCAATCGTCTAACGACGATGAATTGGGTTTTCATGACCATACAGATGTTGGTGTCTGGCGCTTTTGCTTACGGTTTGGATAAATATTATCTGTATATCGCGAAGGGCAAAAAAGTGGGCTTTGGCATGCTGTTTGATGGTTTTAGCCAATTTGGCAAGGTTTTTGTGTTGTGGCTGTTGATGGCATTGAAAGTTTTTGCCTGGTCGCTGTTGTTCGTGGTACCGGGCATTATCGCGACGATCCGTTATTCGCAAGCGTGGCGAATTTTGATCGATAATCCGAAAATGACGCCGAGTGAAGCCATTCAAGCGTCTTGCGAGATGATGCAAGGGCACAAAATGGATTATTTCATTTTGGGATTAAGTTTTATCGGCTGGGTGGTCGTGTCGATTTTGACGTTTGGGATCGGCTTTTTCTGGCTGCTGCCGTATGCGGACGTGACTGCTTCGCATTTCTATTTGGACATTCGGCCGAATATCGTGGAAAAAATTAAGGCGAAAGTACTCAAGCAGGAAAGCGATGCAGATTGATTTAGCAAGTCTTTTCGGTCAAGCTAAAGTCTGGCATCAACGCGGGCGACAGGCTTTAGCTGGACATTGGCAGGTGGCGGCGGTGGCCACTTTGGCGGGACTCGTCATTATTTTGGGGTTGAATTGGCTGATAGCGGCCGATGGAATTATGAGCTGGCTGGCAGGCGTGCTGGCTTTGTTGGCGGGCGGGCCAGTGGTGTACATCTGGCATTGGCTAGCTCTCCGCCTGGTGCGGCGCCAAAGGCTGGATTGGAGTCAATTGAACTTGTCTGGTCGCAATTTTTGGCGAATCTGCCGGATTTATTGGCTGACGGCTGTGAAAGTCTTGCTCTGGAGCGGGCTGTTTGGGGCGTATGCGGTGTTTGGCCTGGTACTGATGGGGACGACTGCGTCGCTGATTAATAGCCTGGGAACGGCCGCGGTGCTGGTGTGGGTGGTGATTTTGCTGGTGGTGGCGACGACGCTGCTGGTGGCGGTGGCTTTGCCTTGGTCTTTGATCGTGGTGCGCTATGGTCTGACGTTTTTTGTGGCGGTGGACCAGCCAGAATTGAACGCGCGAGCGGTGGCAGCGCGCGTGCGGCAGCTAATGCGAGGCCAGACGTGGTCGTATTGGGCTTTGAGCGTGAGTTTTGTGGGCTGGATCGGGCTGAGCGCGGCGGTGTTTGGGGTGGGCTTGGGCTGGTCGATCCCGTATTTGCTGGCAGCAGCAGCGGCGTTTTACGAGCAGGCGTTGCGAGCGGAAAAATAGGTGGTCATTTTTTGTGCCTGGAAGAGGCGGGTGGGTGTGGTATAATATATACAAATGAGAGTTTATCATGGTAGCAATCAAATAGTTGAAAAGCCACGGTTAATCAAGCAAAATCGTTGGTTGGATTTTGGGTTTGGCTTTTATACTACCACTAATCGCGAGCAGGCGGTGAGTTTTGCGCGCAAGGTCGCGCAAAAACGCGCTAGTGGCGAGCCGAGTGTGAGCGTTTATGAGATTGATGAGAAAGTGGCATGGCAGGAATGTCGGGTGTTGGAATTCGCTGGTCCAGATGAAGCGTGGCTGGATTTTGTGTCTCTCAATCGCCAGGGTTTATATCAAGGCGAGCAATTTGATTTAATTTATGGTCCAGTGGCTAATGATGACGTGTACACCACTTTGACTTTGTATTTGGCGGGGGTTTTAAGTAAAGAACAAACGTTAGCAGCGCTGAAAATTCGCGATTTGTATAATCAATTGGTTTTTGTCAGTGAGCGAGCACTGGCGCATTTGACGTTTGTACATGGGGAGGGAGTGTGACAGCGGAAAAATTTAGTGCGCTTTTAACATTGATTGTGCCGCAATTTGTGGCTCAGGTGGCGCAAGCGAAAAATTTGAGCGAAACGGCGGCGACAAAGGCAGTGTATCAATCGGCTTTTATGCGAGATTTAACTGATGAATCAACGAAATTGTGGCATTATGGACCGGCGGAGTTGCTGGCTTTGTACGAACAAACGTGTCAGAGTGGTCAGTGGGATTATGCGGAGGCAGGATGAGCGAAGCGGGCAAGTTTTTGATTTATTGTCTGGAGCGATATCGCTATCGATATGGCCTGAGCGCGGCGGCAGTGCAAACCTTGTTTGAAAAAACCGGTACAGACCAGTACGTGCTGGGCAATTTTGAGGCTTTGCATACGGTGGGGGAGCAGTATTTGTTGGACGATTTGCATAGTTTTATTACTAACCAGGCGTAAAATTGCTTGCAAATTGCTTTTCCAGGCGAAAGAGCCGAAAAATATGCTATTGATAGCGATTTTTACTCTCTTGACAAAAGGCCTATAGTATGCTATAATATGTTTGTTCTTAACAATCAAACATTTGCTCGCTAGCACAATTGCTGTGCCGGCTAGAGCGAGTGAGCGATTGAGCGGAATGCAGGTTCTTTTAAAATTTGAAGTTATTTGATAAAACAAACCTTTTCTACCTTTGCTTTTCATTTGTTTCTACTTTTTCCTTGGTGGATTTTGTTTGAACCCAAGAGCCGGTGACTAGAGTGGGTCGGCGGTTGCTGGGTTCAAATAAAATCATGGGCGGATGCCCGAGGAGGAGTTTAGAAATGAAAAAAATGAAAGTAGTAAAGGAAGTTGAGCGGTTTGGTTCTCGTGGATTTTGGTTGCATGCCGACGGCGGATCAGTGGCTGTAGAGGTCGACAAATGTGGGGTTATAACAATAGATTATAATCCTCTGTCTGGGCCGTTGGAAACAGCACGGGACGCGCTCTTTTTGTTGCAATCTAACGCTTTTGAAGTTTTGTCTCAGGAAGTTTCTGAGGAGTTTGTCACGGATGCTGTGTGTGTATCAGTTGACCATGTGTACGGTGTCAACGCTCACGTGATTACGCACAGGATTTACGTATCCAAGGGAGAATCCCTTGGTGCGGTGGCAAGCAGAATAGCGGAGGCTCATCGAGCCGTTTATGTGGAGCTTGGTGGAGTTGCCAAGTAACTTCATTTCGACTTGCCTGGGGCCGCTGGTTTTTTAAACAGCGGCCCCTTTTTTGTGCCTGGAAGAGGCGGTTTCGCGGTAATTGTGCGGAAATAACGGGACAGGCGTGATTATTACCGCAGTTTTTGCGGTAATAATGGCCACATCTTGAGGTATAATACGCCTATGGCAGCAAAATATGATCATCAAACAATAGAAAAAAAGTGGCAAGCGCGCTGGCGTGAGCAAAATTTGTACAAAACGAGTGATAAGACGGACAAACCGAAATATTACATTTTGGATATGTTTCCGTATCCGAGTGGGGCGGGGCTGCATGTGGGGCATCCGAAAGGCTATATCGCGACCGACGTGGTGGCGCGGCAAAAAATGATGCAAGGCTACAATGTCTTGCACCCGATGGGCTGGGATGCTTTTGGGTTGCCAGCGGAAAACTATGCGCTCAAAACCGGCGTGCATCCGGCAAAGTCGACAGCTGACAATGTGGCGACGTTTAAAAAGCAACTGGAGATTTTGGGGTTTACCTATGACTGGGAGCGGGAAATCAATACGACTGATCCGGAGTTTTATCGCTGGACGCAATGGACGTTTTTGCAGTTTTATCATCATTACTACGACGAAAAGGTGGGGAAAGCGCGACCGATCGGTGATTTGATGCGGCAAAAGTTTGGGACAGATGATTATTATAGCTTGACTGATGAGCAAAAACGCGTCATAGACAATGAGCGGTTGGCTTTTGAGACGTATGCGCCGATTAATTGGTGTCCGAGTTGCCAGACGGGCTTGGCCAATGAAGATCTGGAAGACGGGCATTGCGAACGGTGTGGCAGCCTGGTGGAGAAAAAGCCGTTGCGCCAGTGGGTGCTGCGGATTACCAAGTACGCTGATCGATTGTTGCAAGATTTGCAGGAATTATCGTGGGAGCCGTTTATCAAGACGATGCAGGTCAATTGGATCGGGCGGAGCGAGGGCGCGCAGGTCAAGTTTCAGTTGGTGAGCGATATTCCCGTAAAAGATACGGAAATTACGGTGTTTACGACCCGGGCGGATACGCTAGCGGGGGTGACTTACGTGGTGGTGGCGCCGGAATGGCTGGAGCGACAGGTGAGAGAGCTGGCGAAAGTGGAGCCGGCGGCCCATCAATATGTGCAAGATTGCAAGAAAATTGCGGAAATAGACAGAACGGATGTGACGCGGGAAAAAACGGGGGTGAAATTGGAGCATTTGCAAGCAATTAACCCGGTGAATGGCGAAAAGGTGCCGGTATGGGTGGCAGATTATGTGTTGGGCGATTATGGTACGGGAGCGGTGATGGCCGTGCCGAGGCATGATGAGCGTGATTGGCAGTTTGCTAAAAAGTTTGATTTACCAATTAAAACCGTCATAGACACTGGTGAGGCAGACGCCGCGGACGCACCGCTGGTGGACGAAGGCCGCTTGATTAATTCTGGGGTATACGACGGCTTGACTAGCGAGCAAGCGCGTAAACAAATTGTGAACGACTTGGCGAAAAAAGGCTTAGCATCGGTAAAAGTTAATTACAAAATTCGCGATTGGGTTTTTAGTCGGCAGCGATATTGGGGCGAGCCGATCCCGGTGGTGCATTGCGACAAATGCGGGGTGGTACCGCTGGATGAGAGCGATTTACCGCTGAAATTGCCGGAGGTGGAACACTATGAGCCATCTGGCACGGGGGAGTCGCCGCTGGCGAAAATCACTGATTGGGTGGAAACAACTTGTCCGCATTGCGGCGGGCCGGCCAGACGTGAGACTAATACGATGCCGCAATGGGCGGGTAGCAGCTGGTATTATTTGCGCTATATTGATCCGCATAATCAAAAAGCGTTGATTGATAGCCAAAAAGAGCGCTATATGATGCCAGTGGATTTCTATGTGGGTGGGGCGGAGCATGCAACTCGGCATTTGATTTACGCGCGATTTTGGCACAAGTTTTTGTGCGATTTGGGGGTGGTGAGCACCAGTGAACCATTCGCTAAATTGCAACACGTGGGGCTGATTTTGGCGGAGGACGGCCGCAAAATGAGTAAACGTTGGGGCAATGTGATCAATCCGGATGAAGTGGTGGCACAATATGGGGCGGACGCGATGCGGGTGTATGAGATGTTCATGGGGCCTTTTGGCAGCGCTGTAGCCTGGAGCGAGCAAGGTTTGGTGGGGACGCGGAAGTTTTTGAGCAAAGTTTGGGATTTGCAAACGAAAGTTAGCGCTCAGGCAAAAGTGGGCGATTATGCGGCTTTAGTACAGCAAACGATTAAAAAAGTGAGCGATGATATCGCGGATTTCAAGCTGAATACGGCGGTATCGGCGCTGATGATTTTAGTGAACAAATTGCAAGAATTTGACCAGATTGATCAGCGGACGTATGAGACGCTGTTGCAGCTTTTGGCGCCTTTGGCACCGCACATGAGCGAGGAATTGTGGGCGATATTGGGCCATCAGGACAGTATTTTTCACGCTTCCTGGCCGGAATATGATGCTCAGCTGGCACAAGCGAGAGCGGTGATTATCCCGATCCAGGTCAACGGGAAACTGCGGGGTCAATTGTCGGTGGCGCCGGAGCTGGTGGATGACCAAGAGCGCTTGCTGCAGCTGGCAGCCCAAAATGATAATGTGGCCAAGTTTACGATGGGCAAAAGATTGGTGAAACAGATTTACGTGCCAGGTAAGATAATTAACTTGGTGGTAGCGTAAGCGATAGTTACACGGTTATTGAAAAAAATAAAATTAGCAGACATATGTTTTGTCTGCTAATGGTTATTGGTAGAAGAATTGTTGGCTGCACCGTGATATTTTGCGCTTGTGGGTAATGATTTGAGATGGTAGAGTAGAGAAGATAAGGCAAAATATCAATAATTATGAGATACGAAACTTCGATAGATGAGAGGCGATTATGAGAGATAATCATCGAGCTTTTTTGAGCGAGTTGATAACATTTAGGTAAGGGAAACAAAATGTTTACAAAGTGGCCAAAAATCAGTCATCGCGTTTGCCGAACAATTCGAGCAAGCGCAAGAAAATGTTGATGAAGTCTAAGTAGAGGCTGAGGGCCATGGGCACCACGAGTTGGTCGTGGTAGCGGTGGTGGGCGTCGGCGAGCTCGTTAATTTTTTGCTGGTCGTAAATGGTGATGCCGACAAAAATGGCGAGGCCAGCACCGCTTAATAATTGATGGAGGAGAGAACTGCCGAGGAAAACATTCACTATACCCATGACGATGATACAGAGGAGGCCAATGGTCAAAATGCTGCCCCAGTGGCTGGTATCGATAAACGGCGAGCGGGAGAAGAGCGCCAAAAGAATAAATAGGCCCGCGCAGGCAAAGAAAATGCTAATAACTGAGCCAAAATCGTAGATGAGGAAAATGGAAGACAAGAGTAAACCATCGAGAAGAGCGTAAAGCGCCAGACAAAGGGTGGCGGTGGTGGGTGAGAGTTTGCGCCAGGCGAAGGTGAGGACAGCAACGAGGATCAAATCGATAACGGCGATGGCAATCATGGTGGCAGAGTTGGCTAGCCAGGCCAAGATGGCCGGACTGGTACTGGCGAAAAAGGCGGTGAGAGCGCTTAAAATCAGGGCGCCGCCAACTGTGGCGTAAACTTTGGTGACAAACTGTGATTTTTCTAACATAGGTTCATTATAACACAGTTGACGAGAGCGGAGTACAAGGTGGGGACGAGATTATTAACGCAAAATCTGCAAGAATAATACTTTTTAATCTTATAAGAGTAGGTAAAGGCTATTATGAGTTATTTCCGCATATTTTGCATGGAATAAAATGTGAACAGGTGAAGCCGCTAATGCTTTGGCACTGTGAGTGGATAAATTTATTTGATCAATAGGGAATAATTTGATGATCCCCAACCTGGATTCGAACCAGGATCGACAGGGCCAGAACCTGTAGTGCTGCCATTACACCATCGGGGAATTGTTAAAGTGCTGTCGTTTTTTTGATTACTTTGGATACATTTTGTGCTATAATGTAATCATTCGCGACGATGCTTATTATACCACAAATAAACACAGTGCGCGCAAGCAAATTTGACAAATAGAAAGGTCAAAATGAAACATACCGTCTTGGTAGCGAGTGGTGATACGAATGAATGTGACAAACTTTGTACATTACTAGAGGATAATTTGGATTGCGAGTGTTGGCAATCTTATAAGTACCGTTTTGCGGTGAATTCTTTGCGCGATCAAGATTTTGACATGGTGGTTTTAAATAGCGATCTGGCGGGGCGACCTGGTTTGGATTTGCTGCGGAATCAAGTGGGTTCGACTGAAGCCTGGCGCTATTTGCTCTTGTGTCCGCCGCGAGATATCAAAGTGCGGGAGCGAGCTTTGATGCTGGGAGTTTATGATTGTTTGATTAGGCCTTTTTCGCCTTTGGAATTTGTGCAAAAGGCGAAAAGATTGCTGGCGATGTGCAGCAGTGTGGATCAGGATGAGGTGACTTTGGCGCGCGGTTTAGTGTACAAAAGGTATATGCGATCGCTATATATCAATGGAGAGCGCACGCGCCTATCGGCGGGAGAAGCGAGGTTGCTGGAGGTTTTGATTACTAATCGGAATCAAGTGGTGACGCGCAAGCAGATTTGTCAGGTGCTGGACTTGAGTATCAGACAGGGAAATTCACTGAATGCGCGGGTGCGTCGCTTGCGCCAAAAAATGCAACGTTATGGAGGAAATTTGGTGACTTATCGCAAAATTGGTTATCGGCTTAATGTAAGAAAAACAATCGCACAGATAAGGAACAATTGAGGCCAGACGCCCCACCAGACGTGAGTGGTGGAATGGTGAAAACGCTCGTGAAAATAATAAAAAGGGCGGAAAATGGGTAGGGGCTGATTGAAAAAATAGTCCGATGTTTCAATGATATCTGGCAGAATGCCGCAGAGGGCGCCAGCCAGGATGTGTCCCTGGTAGGGGAGGGGGTAGGTGTGAAAAAGCCACCAGATGAGAGCGGCGCTGATGGTCAGATCGAGCGTTTCCCAGATGGCGATTTGAATTTTGCCAAAGTGATATTTTTTCATGGCGACGCCGATATCGTAATGGCGGACGTAGTCGAGGATAAAATGCGAAGCCACGGCCAAAGGCACGTAGACGAGCGGTTCAGGGCAAACACTAGCCAGATAAGCACCGGTGAGCGCGTGAGCAATTGAAACCATATCGGCTATTATACCACAGCCGAAGGCGCGCGACGGGAGCGAACGGAGGCGACTTATAAAGTGGTCACAACTGACCAATTTGGCCGATGATTAACGATTGGAGATAGTACATATATATAAAAATTGGGACAAAATAAAATAGCAGTTTTAATATATAAAAAGTGTCTACCAGGCTAAGCCTATAAGTTATAATTTTGTACAATATGATGAAAAAATACTGATGAACAGGTTAATAATTCATTCGGCTCAAATTAGTGTCCTATAAAATGCCAAAAAGCCCTTGACAAAACGACCTATAGGTGTTATAATAACTACAGTTCTTTGAAACGATCAAATAAAAACACGCGCTGACAGCCACTTAAAGTCTCGAACCGTCTCGTTGCTTATAGGTCAAGCAAGCTTGGCTACAATCGAATGGTTGGTGACTGCTGATCAGAGCGTGACAGATTGAAATCGGCGCTCGATGTCCTGTACATTATGTTTGACCCAGCGTGGCAAGCAGTATCGCTCGGAGAGCACAATGCCGATTACAATTTTTGATCTCATCTGAAGAACGATGAGGTAGTCGGGGGTGACCCTGTGGCGGCTGGTATCAGCGCCCAATACGGTCAGGACAGACCCCCGGAAACCGCTTTTTAACAAATGATAAAGTACGTAATCGAAGCTTTAAAGTACGCGGTCAAGCACCGTTTAGAAAGGTATTTATGTCCAGTGAAGCTTATCGATTCAAAGTCGGAGAAGAGGTGATCTATCCGCAAATATTGCTCATTAATGGTCGCCACAAGGTGGTCGAGCGGCCGTGGCAAATAAAAGCCATTTTCCCGGTGAGCGAGTTGGCGCTTTTAGCCCAAACCGACCACGCCGGTCCCCAGATGCACGTCAAGCTAAACCGGTTGTCGCTGTACAATTAGCGCAGATTTTGCGCAGATAAAAATTGAACAAAAAAGCAAGTAAATAGAAAGTTAAACAATAAACAAAAAATTAAAAATAATTGATAAATAAATTAAAATAGAAAGAAAATGATGAAAAATGAAACTAAAAATGAACAAACCAACCGCAGTAGCGAAATTAATGAACGGATCCTGAAGATTATTGTGGGCAAAATATAACAATGTAAAAAATATAGGACAGGCGGTCTCGAGAGAGGCCGCTTTTTTGTTTATGGCTGGAGCCAGGTGAGAGCGGCGCGCAAATCGGCGGGCAAAGGAGTGGTGAAAGTGAGCGGCTCGCCAGAGGTAGGATGAGCGAAAGACAGCTGCTGGGCGTGGAGAAATTGGCGTGGGCACCAGAGGGGATCCAGGCGAGCCTTGCGGCGGGGCAGATAGTTGGTGTCGCCGACGAGCGGGTGGCTGACGTTGGTGGCGTGGGCGCGGATTTGGTGGGTGCGGCCGGTGAGAAGTTGCATTTCTACCAGGGAAAAACCTTGATAGAGGCGCTCAATGTCGCGCCGGTGGAGCGTTATTCCCGCAAGTTTTGCAGTAGACAATAACTTATCAGTGGCAAAATGTGGGAATTCTTGGGTGACTTGATAAAGGGTGACGGCGGGCCGACCGTCTGGAACCACGGCCATAATTTGGCGATTGGTGGGTTTGCGAGCGAGAGCGCCGGTGAGGCGGCCAGATTTATCGCGCCACAGGCCGTGGGTGAGACAGAGATAGGTTTTGTGGACGGTGCGTTGCTGAAATTGACTTAATAAGTTA
This sequence comes from bacterium, assembly GCA_017431585.1. GTDB lineage: Bacteria > Patescibacteriota > Microgenomatia > UBA1400 > PJMF01 > RGIG2560. The sequence continues at coordinate 11,455 of JAFRKU010000094.1, forward strand.
GCTAGACTGTCTGGATTTTTGGCCCATAAAATGAGGCCAGAGGTATCTTTGTCGAGGCGGTGGACGAGCCCCTGGCGAAAGGCGAAAACGTGTTCGCGGCTGGCGTGTTCGTCTGGGACGGGTAAATCGGCCGGAATGGGCGGGAGAGATAGATAGTCCACCATGAAATCTTGGAGGGTGTACTGGTGATGGCTGGTGGCGCGATTGACGATGACACCGGCGGGTTTATCGATGACAAGCAGGTCGGCGTCTTCAAAGATAATAATTGATTTATCAAGCATTTTTACGTTTCTTGGTGAGAACTGATGATTTGGCTCGCGGCTGACGGAGGGCGTGGGTATAGACCAAAATGAAACTGGTGACAATGAGAGCGAGGCTGATGATGACATCGAAATTGAGGGCCTGAAAGTGGTATTTGGCTGGGCTCAGCGGTGTCATTGTGAGAGAAAAAAGGCCGAAAAATAGGATAAAAGTGATAAAAATGAAGCCGGTTTTGGCGGTGGAGCGGTGGGCGCGGTACCAGTCAAAAGTGCGATAATTATTTTCGAGGGCGGAGAGCAAAAACGATAAAAGGAGGTAAAAAAGGCTGGCGTAGAGGGGTACGGGGTAGAGCGGCTGGTGCAAATGGGGGAAAGAAAGGCCCAAAAAATGGGGAGCAGTCAGGCCTAAACCGTCGCCGGCGCAAAAAAGACCCAAGTGGTAAAAGCATAACAGGAGACAACAGGCGCGAGCCCAGTAGTCTAAAAGTTCCCAATCGGTGATTTTTTGGCGGCGCAAAAGCCAGGCAAACAAGAGCGCGCCGCTGACAAAAACCGCCGGAATACTTAGGGCCGGATAGACCCAAAAATTGAGCCAAGCGCGATAGTTCCAGCCAAATTGTTCGAAACGGACCAAAATGTCCACCAGACGGCCGACGACGAGTCCGCCCAGGCTGGAGAGCAGCAGAGCGTCAAAAACGGCAAATTCATTGTAGCGGGCGTTGCGGTGTAAAAGCCGGTAAAAGCTGAAGCTGCTGGCAAAAAGGCCCACCAGGATGAAGAGTGGCAGCAAAGGAATGTCGAGGCGGCCCCAGAGGGTTAAGTAAGGTAGCATGGGCTTATTATATCATAGGAATGGGCGGGTGGGCTGGGGAAGTGGTTATTTCCGCATTTTTTGCGGTTGTCTGACATTGTCATGACAAAATGGCTGCCAGAGGTGTGACGCCGAGAGGCGACGGAGAGTGGCGCGACGAGTTAGCCTGGGAAAAGGCTATTTGCGGTAATTATGCGGAAATAATGGTGAGCGGCACGGGGTCATCGTGGCCGGGGAAAACGGTGGTGCTGGCGGGTAAGTGGCGCAGACGTTGGAGAGAGCGGCGCATGGCGTCGGCGTCGGAATAGCTAAAATCAGTGCGGCCGAGGGCGCCGCCGGCAAAGATAAGGTCACCGGCGAAAAGCCAGTCGCTGGTGGGTAAATGGAGAGCGCACAGGCCTGGCGTGTGACCTGGGAAGTTGATGAGGCTGATCTGGGGGTCAAAAATGGTGAGCGGACGCAAAAAAGCGGTGGGATCGGTCTGTAAAAAATGGGCGGGAACGAGGGGATCGGCGGGGCGATGGGTGAAATGCTCGAGGGTGGCGCGGGCGCGTTTGTATAAAAAAATATCTGATTGATCAAGAAAAATTGGCACTTTGAAATTAAGATAGACGCTGAGAAGCCCGCCTAAATGGTCGGCGTGACCATGAGTGAGGAAAATGGCTGTAGGCTGCAAGCCCAATTGAATGATTTGTTCACTTAAATAGTCGCCTTCGTCGCCGGGATCGATGATGATAGTTTGCCTGGTAGCGCGGTGGACTAAAAAGTAGCAATTGGTAGTCAGGGGGCCGACGCGAAACTGATGGACGCTCAGCTGGTCATTTTGGGTGAGCAACATGGTTTATATTCCTAGCAAAAAATGCGTGAATGCTTGAAAAGTGGGGGTGGTGAGTTGAGAAATAATTGATTTGCCGCCAAAAATTGGCAAAATAAGCAGGAGGGAAACAATGAGGCCAAAATGGCGATTGAAAGCATCGTAGCGGTGGCGAGCCTCACTGGAGGGCAAGAGGGCGCGCAAAATATGATGGCCGTCGAGGGGGTAGAGGGGGACGAGGTTGAAAATGCCTAAAGATAGGTTAACACTGAAAAGTTGGACTAAAAATAACATCAAAGGCAAAGTATAACTACTTGTGGGGATAAATTGCAGGCCGAAACGTAAAAAAATGGCGATGAGAGCGGCTAAAATGAAGTTGCTGGCTGGACCAGCGGCAGCAATGAGGGCGCCGTCGGTGACGGGGCGGCGGAGATTGTAGGCATCGAATTCGACGGGTTTGCCCCAGCCGAAACCGGTGGTGATAATCAAGAGTGTGCCGACGGGGTCCAGATGGCGCAGGGGGTTGAGGCTGAGGCGGCCTTGGAGACGGGGGTTGGGGTCGCCGAGGCGATCGGCGGCAAGAGCGTGGGCAAATTCGTGGATAGTCAGGGCGATCAGGAGGCAAGCGAGAGTGGTGAGCGTTTGGATGGGTGAGCTTAATAAAGTGGCTAAACGTCCGCCAAAAATTAGCTCCAGGATGAGGAGGAAAAGAATAATTCGCCAGGTTGGTTGCAAAGTGACGCGCATAATCTGGTACTTGATATTATAGCATAAATATGATATAATAGGCGAGCAAATAGAGAAAAGAGGTAAATATGTCGAGTTTTATAGTGAAATATCCGAAAGTGGCCAGCGTGGGCTTTAATGTGTCGCACGCGAAAAATCGGACCAAACGCGCGTATAAATACAATTTGCAGACGGTGACTTTGGTGGATAAATCGGGTAAAAGAATTAAAATGAAATTGCCGGCGCGTTTGATTCGAACCATGAAGAAGCACGGAGTGGTGCAAACGTACTCAAAATAAGATTTATTATTGCATAATTACCGCAAAAGGCGGGTGGGTGCTGCCTAGGTGGAGTCGTTTGTACTGACATTGTACTGACAATGTACGGACAAAAGTCACATAGAGGTAATTTTACTTTGGATGCTGGTCCAGGGTTTGGCGGTGTCGCCTTCGAGGCGGACGCGATTGAGGACGAGACGGCTGGCGGCCAGATGGGCGCGCAAAAGTTGCAAGCGCTTGTCGCCGGCGGCAGTGGGGGCGAGTGTCCAGGCGAGCGGCCAAGGCGAAAAAGCGCGGATCATGGCTTCGTGATGGGGGGCGAGGGCGGGGTCAAAAAGTTGGTCCCAAGGGATAAAAGCGTCTTGTTTGGTGAGTTTGGGGGCAAAAGTGGGTGCGCCCACTTGGGGCTGGAGGGCTTTTTTGCCGGAGGCAAATTCGAACAATAACGCGCCCACGTGGGCGCGCGCCAGAGCAAAAGCGTGCTGGTAGTAGGCGGCGGCGTCCCAGGCGGGGTCGACGGGGAAAGGAATTTGGGCAAGCAGGTCGCCGGCGTCCATTTCTGGAGTGAGGGTCATGATGGAGACGGCGGATTCTTTTTGGCGATGGAGCAAGACAAATTGGCCGGGGCTGGCGCCGCGCCACTCGGGTAAGCGCGAGGGGTGGACATTGACGGCCAAAAGCTTGGGCCAGGCGACGAGCCAGCGGGGGATATAAAAACCGAAATCCACGACGAGCAAAAAATCACAGGCAGGCAATTGGTTTTTGAGGGCGGAATCAATTTTTTTATCAGAGTAAAAGACCGGTAAATGGTGATTTTTTGCCCAGATATCGCTGGGGGCGGGAGTGGGGATGCGGTGGCGGCCGACGGGGCGGGGGACAGGGGAGAGGACACCGACACAAGTGAAACCGGCGTCAAGCAAGCCTTGGGCGCAAGTGAGACCGGATTGATTGGTGGTAGCGAGCAAAAATGTGTACACTTAAAATTCTCCGTATAAATCAATTAAATCTTGGGGAGTTATTTTTTGCAATTGGTCTTGGTCGGCCACCTCGTGATACAATTGAGTGCCTTGCGACAAAGCGTGATCGGTAAACAAAATGCCGTCTAAATGATCAAATTCGTGTTGGAAAACGCGGCTGGCAAAGTTGGTGAAGTGTTCATGATAGGTGACCAATTGGCCGTTTTCTAGCCTTTGGTAGGTGACATCGATCCAGGGCCAGCGGGCGACGGGGGCATAAATGTGGGGAATGGAGAGACAACCTTCGAGTTCTGCCTTGTCTTTGGGAGAAGCACCGAAGTTTTTTTCTTGTGGATGATTTGTGATCGAAGGGTTGATAAAATAATGATACACAGGAATTTTTTCATTGGCATTTTTTGGTAAATTGACGGCGAAAACACGGAGGTGGACGTCAATTTGAGGGGCGGCGAGTCCCACGCCAATATCCGAATGCATCAAGGTATTTTGTAAGTCGGTGAGCAAACGCTTGAGGTGGCGGTCGGGGCGACTGACAGGCTGGCTGGGCTCGCGGAGGTTTAAATTGGGGACGGTGACGATTTTCATGACGAGCTCCCTTCTGTCAGCTGGCGCTCTAATTGCTCGACTTGAATTTGGACGTCTTGATCATTGGGTTCGATGAAAGCCAGATAATAGCGGTAATGCGACAAAGCGAGCTTGAGATCACCGCGTTGCTGGGCCCTTTGGGCAGCAAGGCGGCGGGCGTCGCCGTATAGTGGCCGTAAATCCAGTGTTTTTTGTAAATATTCATCGCTGGCGGTTGTGTCGCCCATCAGTTCGAGTAAATTAGCATAATTGTAGGTGAGTTTGGGGTCGGTGGGGGACAATTGCATGGCGGTTTGGAGGGTGGATTGGGCTGCTTCGAGTAAATCTGGTTGGAGAGTGGAGAGGACCGAGAGAGTGCGAGCGCGAGTTTTGTAGTAATTGAGGTGGTGGGGATTGAGGCGTAGGGCATGGTTGCTGAGGGCGAGGGCTTGATCAATGAAGGCCTGGATTTGAGAGGAATCAGGGTTTTGCTGGGACAAACCGACGGCCACTTGGGCGTAATAGTCGGCTAATTCCACTTGATAAAGGGCTTCTTGCGGGCGTAAACGGACGGCTTGAGCACAATATGGCAAAGCGACAGAAACGGCGCTACTGGTGATTAATTTTTTGCACAAGGCGTAATTGCGGTCGGCTTCCCAGGTGAAATAGACTTGACTGAGCAGATAAGTGGCGATGACGACACTGACGGCGAGGGCGGGTTTTGACCAGCGGGCGGGTGCGAGAGTATCGCGGACAGATAATGCTGATTGATCAGTAATAATTAAGGCACAAATGCCAAAAAAGAGATACATGAGGACCTGGACGGTGACGGTGGAAAAGCCGAAAAAATTGGTGACGGATAAAGCGAGTGTGGCGGCAAAAATACCGATGAGAAGGGGAAAATTGGCGTTGTTTTCAGAGCGAGGCGACCAGAGATAGGTGATGGTTACCCAGGTGAGCACGGCGAAGAGACTTAAGTAAGTCAGCAGACCGAAAGTGCCGCTATTGGCGGCTAAATTGAGCAGTTCATTGTGGGCTTTGTTGTAGAGGAAGTCCCATTCGCTAGTCCAATTGTGATCGGTGGGGCGAAAAGCATAGTAACTATAGGCAAAAGTTTCCACGCCTGTGCCGAACCAGGGATAATGACGCCAGATATCGAGGGCGCCACGCCAGACGATTTTGCGGATGTCGGCGGAATCCGTGATGTGGACATCTAGGCCTTGTAAGTGGGCGGGCAGGCCCATGTCGATTGTTTCCTGGGCTTGGGCGCGGTGGATGATTTGTTGCCAAGAAGGCGTATATTGAGTGCCCCAGATTAAAGAAATGAGGATAAAACCTGCGAGCACCAGGCTTGCACGGCGCAGATGGGGTAAGACGGGTTGACGGCGGCGCCACCAGGCGAAGCCGAAGAGAATGATGGTCACAAACAGACCAGTAAAAAAAGCTAAAATTCCCGAGCGCGATTTGGTGAAAATGAGGCTGGCGTAATTGAGATAGACACTGAGAGGAAGGACAATAGTAGAAAACTTATCGGATTGATTATCATGGCGAGAAAATAGATGGTGATCGTCAAGAAGAAAAGCTGTTCCTAATCCTATAATAAAAACATTATAGGCGGCTAACCAGTTAGGCTGGCCAAAGGTGGCATAGACTCGATTTTGGACGTCTTGGACCCAGCAGGCGACATTGAAGTGGCCTTTGATAATCAAGCAGCTGAAAGAGTGACCGAAGTGTTCGCCGGCAGCGTATAAACTGACGAGAATACTACTGACAAAAAGACCTTGACAGAGGCGGCGCAAGCCTGATCTATCTAAATTACTCACAGCAGCGGCGTACAAAACCAGATAAGCAAGGGTGGAGAGGAGACCGCCATTGAGGCGGGTGTAGTAACCGAGCCAGGAAGTGCGTGGATGCCAGGACAGGAGGGTGGAGATGATTTGAGAGAGCAAAAAGAGGACCAGGGGCCAATCCAGAAGGCTGCGGCGGTAGATGAACTGGCGGGAGGTGATCATGCGGGCGACATAACAAAAGCCGATCAGACACACGAAAACGTAAACGTAGAGCATTTTATTGAACTCAAAAAGCTCGTCGGAAGCCCAACAAAACACAAAAGGGAGCGTGCTGACTAAAATAGTTAGCAACCAATTGGTGATTTTTTGCCAAAATTGTCCAGATTTAAGCATAGCTTGTATTGTATCACACCGGGCGGGTAAAACGGTTGGCAAATTGCTATTTGACAAGTGTAGATTTTTAGTCTACAATGGGGGTGATTAGGAAAAGGAAGTTATGGCACAAGATACACAAATCTCGCAATCATTGGAAGATCAGAGCATTTTCGATCTGGTGGGTGACACTGACGGCACACCAGAAGAGCGAGAGAGATTTTTGGACGAGTTGCAAAAGGTGGTATGGGACGATTTTTTGGACAATGATGTGGAATTATTGTTGACGGAGGATGAATTGCAGCCTTTGGAAGAGATTGTCAGCCGGCCAGAGACGGATCAGCTGACCAAACAGCAAGAAATTGTGAAATATTTGGAGTCCAAAATCCCGGATTTGGAAGAGATCATGATGGAAAAAGCCTTGAAACTCAAGGAAGATTTGCTCAATGAGCGCATTGCCGGGATGGAACAGATGTATGCGGACAAACCCGAGGCGCTAGCGCGGATCACGGAAGCGCGCCAAGCGATGGCGGCGGGCAAATATTATGACGCGATTGTCCGGCTGTATGAGGCGGATACAGCGCCACAGACGGCGGCCTGATAGCCTATAATTTGTGACCGAAAAAATACCGAAAATTGATGAAATGGTGCGGATTTTCGTGTAGTGTAAAATTTGTACAAAGTTTCTGTTTTAAACCGATATACGGCTAAAAATTAGTTCGCATTTTTTCTGAGCGATTGACGATCGGGGGCAAAATTGGTCACTTTTGTCACTTTGGGTAGAGATAATATACCCATGACAGATAAATTAATTTGGGGTTTAATCGGGGCGGCGCAAGTGGGGGCGGCGAGCCAAAGGCGGATATATCGCTATTTGGAGCATCATCAGATGACGCTGGCGCAAGGGTGGGCGAATTTGGCTACTTGGGGCAGGGTGGTGAAGCTGCCGGCGGATAAGCTGGCGCGGCTGCTGGCAGTGCAAAAAGAGTGGCCGCTGGAGCGGTGGCAGGCGTATTTGGCGAAAATGGGTTGGCAAATATGCGTACTGGGCGAGGCTAATTTTCCGCGATTGCTAGCGCATATTCCTGATTTTCCGGTGGTATTGTTTTATCAGGGGCAAATTGAGGTGCTGCAAGGCAATTCGCTGGCGGTGGTGGGGGCGCGGCGGATGACGCACTACGGTCGGGCGGTAATCGAGGAGTTGCTGGACGAGAGATTGTGCCAGGTGACGATCGTGTCGGGGTTGATGACGGGGGTGGATGTGAGCGCACATAGCCGGGCGCTGGCGATTGGGGCACCGACGGCGGCTTTTTTGGGCTATGGACTGGAGTTGACGTGGCCGGCGGGGGCACGGGAGTGTCGGGCACAAATTTTGGCGGCCGGCGGGGCGATTATTAGTGAATTTGCGCCTTGGGAAGCGCCGGTGGCACGCAATTTTCCGATTCGCAATCGGCTGGTGGCGGGCAGCACGTGCGCGACGCTGGTGATCGAGGCGGCTGTGAGATCTGGCAGTTTGATCACGGCCAATTTGGCGGCGGATTACGGGCGGGAGGTGATGGCGGTGCCGGGTTCGATTTTTAATGAGCGCTCGGTGGGATGTCTGGAATTAATTGCCCAAGGGGCAACGATGGTGCGCACCAGCCAACAAATTGGGGAAGTTTTGCAAAATTTGGGCGTGGCGGTGGCGGAGACGGGCAAGGAGGCGAGCGCTGGACCCACAAAGGTGGTAATTGAGGACGAGTGGCAGAAAAAAGTGCTCGAGTTGCTGCAGGCGGGACCGGCGGAAACGGAGCAGTTGGTAGCGGCTTTGGGGGATCAGCAGGCGGTGGCGACGGCGTGCACTTGGCTGGAATTGATGGGCGAAATTGCGCGAGACGAAGCGGGGCGCTGGCAAGCGAGTTGATTATTATTGCAGATTTTGCGCCAATGAAATGGCAAGTGTGGTGTTATAATCAAGGACATGAAATTGGTTATCGTGGAATCGCCGACCAAGGCACGGAAATTGACCCATTTTCTGGGCAGTGGCTATCAAGTGGAATCGAGTGTAGGTCACATCGTGGATCTGCCGAAATCGGGCATAAATATTGATTTTGAGCACGATTTTGCGCCGAAGTACGAAGTGATGCCGGACAAAAAACAGGTGGTGGCGAAGTTGCGCAAGCTGGCGGATCGCGCCGAGGTGATTTATCTGGCTTCAGATCCTGATCGGGAAGGGGAGGCGATTGCGTGGCATTTGAAAGAAGTTTTGTCTGAGCCGGCAAAACCGAAAAAAGAGCGAAATTTTAAGAGGGCGACTTTTCATGAAATCACCGAAGAAGCAGTCAAGGCGGCCATCGCTCATCCAGGGGAGATAAATTTGGATTTGGTTAATGCCCAGCAAGCGCGGCGGGTTTTGGATAGAATTGTGGGTTATCAAGTGTCGCCGGTGCTGTGGCGCAAAATCAGGCGCGGTCTTTCGGCGGGGCGAGTGCAATCGGTGGCTTTGCGGTTGATCGTGGAGCGGGAAAAAGAAATTGCAGCTTTCGTGCCGGATGAATATTGGGAATTGGGTGTGGTTGTGCACGAAAGTCCGGGGCAAAAGAGGATTAGCAAGCTTAAAGAAGTCCTTAAAAACAATGATTTACCTGAGGGGGCGGTGTTTGCTAGCGTGACGAAAGCTCAGGGCAAAAAGTATGAACCGCAAACCAAAGATGACGTGGTGGGGGTGGTGAAAGATCTGCAAGCGGCGGTGTATAAGGTGACAAAAGTTGATCAAAAGGAGCGAAAAACGTCTTCTTATCCGCCTTTTACAACTTCCACTTTGCAACAGGCAGCAGCGACTCGCCTGGGTATGACGAGCAAGCAAACGATGAATATCGCCCAGCAATTGTATGAGGAGGGGTTGATTACTTATCACCGGACTGATTCTTTTAATTTGTCGACTAAGGCGGTGGCGGCGGCGCGCGGCTACATTGCCAAAACGTTTGGTGAGCAATATTTGCCGGAAAAGGCTCGGATTTTTGCGCGCAAAAGCAAAAATGCCCAAGAAGCCCACGAGGCAATCCGGGTGACGGACGTGACGATGCGGCAGTTGCCGGCGGGGATTTCACCGAAATTCACGGCTGCACACGCGAAATTGTATGATTTGATTTGGCGGCGGTTCGTAGCTTGCCAGATGGCAGCGGCGGTATATGATCAGACGGCGGTGACGATTGAGGCGGTGCATCAAGGGCGGGACTATGAGCTGAAAGCCAGCGGGAGTGTGAAGAAATTTGACGGCTGGACCAAGCTTTTTGCCCAAAGTGAAGACAGAATTATTCCTAAGTTGCAGGCTGATCAAGTGGTTTACTTTGGCCAAGAATTGGCCGAACAAAAGTTTACTCAGCCGCCGGCGCGCTACAATGACGCTTCGATCATTAAAAAGTTGGAAGAGTTGGGGATCGGACGGCCTTCGACTTATGCGTCTATTATTTCGGTGATCATTGATCGTGGTTACGTGGAACGGCAGCAAAAGAAGTTTTTTGCCACGCTGGTGGGAATGACTGTGTCGGACTTTTTGATGAAAAATTTACATCAGTTTGTGGAGTATGATTTCACGGCGGATTTGGAAACGAAACTAGACGAAATTGCCAGCGGTCAGAAGGAATGGACGAAAGTTTTGCATGATTTTTATGGGCCGTGGCAGACGGAAATGACGAAGGTGAAAGGAGCCGAGCGGGTGCAAGTGCCGGTGGAGAAAACTGGCGAAAAATGCCCGCTGTGTGGGGAAAAAGAAGGTGGTGAGATTGTCATCCGCCAGGGGAAGTATGGCAAGTTTAAAAGTTGTTCGCGCTTTCCGGAGTGTAAATTTACCCAAAATTTGGTGGAAAAGTTGGAAGGGCAGCATTGCCCGCTGTGCGGCCAGGGCGACGTGGTGCTCAAACCGAGCCGGTGGGGTAAAAAGTTTTACGGATGCAGCCGGTATCCGGAGTGCGGTTGGGCAAGCTGGAGCAAGCCGGCGCCAGATTTGGTGATCACCAGCGAGCAATGGGCCCAAATGCAAGCGGAGCGGGAAGAGCGCAAGGCGAAGCGAGCGGCTGCCCAGGCGGCCAAAAAAGGCGCTGTGGCCTCTAAGGCTACCAAAACGGCCAAAAAGACGACGAAGCGAGCGACCAGCAAAAAATCGGCTACAACAGCAAAACGCCCGAAAAAGGCGGTCACTAAGAAGGCGACTACGCGAAAGGCCGTAGCGAAAAAGACGGCGAAATAGGATAAAAATGGTTATTTTGTATATATTTTGTCTATGAAAAAAGTGTTGCGCTACGGTGAGATTAAAAAAGCAATTCAGGCGTACCGGGATTTGGATTACAAAATTGTCTTGACGCAGGGCACGTATGACATGATCCACGTGGGCCACGGGCGCTATCTGGAGGAAGCCAAAAAACATGGCGACATTTTAATTGTGGGAGTGGATTCGGACGCGAAAGTGAAAAAGCGTAAGGGTAAAAATCGGCCGATTGTGCCGGAAAATGAGCGGGTGGAGATGCTTACCTATTTGCGCAGTGTGGACCACGTGGTGGTTAAGCCGTTGGAGACGCCGAAGTGGGAGCTGATTAAGCTGGTGCGGCCGGACGTATTGATTGCCACCAAGGCGACGTACACGGCGGAGCAGTTGCGGCAGTTGCGCGAATTATGCGGGGAAATAAAGGTTTTGGAGCCGATGGCCACCACGAGCACGAGCGCGAAAATTCGGCTGGTACAGATGCAGACGACCAATGAGTTGGTGGCGGACTTGAAAAAGCGGCTGCTGGCGGCGATAGAAGCGGCGGTGAATGATTTGCAATGACAAAAAAGCGGGCTTTTTTGCTGTATTTACCGGTGTTGCATCAAGGGCACTGGCGATTGTTTGAAAAATTTGAACAAATTGATACATTATTTTTGATTGATCCAGATATTTTGCCGCGCGAATTTCCGGTGCATAAAGATATTCACGCGCTGTCGGGTGAGCAAATGGTACAACTTTTGTCGCGGTGGGGGCGGTTTGAACAGGTTGCCATCATTAACCACCAAAACAAAGACGAAATTCGGTCGTGGCAGCTGGTGGTACCAGATGACGAGGCGGTGCTGGCGTGGTTGGCGGGCGAAAATTTTCCGGTGTCACAAATGGAGATTGAACCGATATTTTTGCGGTGGACTCGAAAAAAATGCGAACAAGAAAACATTGTTACACCGAATAAAAATGCGACATTTGATGATAAAAATTTAACGGAAATGATGGTATGGGCGCAAGCGGTGGGCGAGCGCAGTAGCGATTGGTGGCGGCGGGTGGGGGCGGTGTTACAGCTGACTAGCGGTGAGGTGCTGGTGGCGCATAATCAGCATTTGCCGGAGAGCGAGACGCCGAATATGGTAGGTGACGTGCGGGCACAGTTTCATCGGGGCGATCATTGGGAGCTGACCAGCGCGATTCATGCCGAGGCGTATGTGCTGGCCAAGGCGGCGCGAGCGGGGAAAAGTACTGATAGATCGGTACTTTTTGTGACGGATTTCCCATGTCCCAATTGCGCGCGCTTGATCGCGGCCGCTGGCGTGAAAACGGTTTATTTCGCGCGTGGCTACAGTGTGTTGGATGGGGCGGAAATTTTGCGGGGGGTGGGGGTGGACATCATGCGGGTGGCGTGATTAAGGTTGCGTTTTGGCAAGAGTGTGATATAATACAGATGTTTTGACAAACGGAGGCATCGCATAGTGGCCAATTGCAACAGGTTGCTAACCTGTACCGGAAATTCCGGTTCCTGAGTTCGAATCTCAGTGCCTCCGCCAGCGTTTCCCGGTAGACAAATTGGTCGCAATTGATTGTTTTTAGCTTTGGCATCAAGCGTTTTTTTCGTTACGCCTGGAAATTGCCTCTTGACAAAAGACCTATAATGTGTTATAATAAGGGTGTCTAAACTTGCACAGTTGGCGCGCCAGAATGGCGCTGGCGACCAAAACGTCGACAGGGCGAGGATGGACGAAGCAGTTCTTTGAAATACATTTTCAGGAGGTAATGGAAGAATGAAGTTTTGGTCAGTGGTAGTTGCGGTGTTGTTAGTGGTGACGGTCAATGTGGCCGTTGCTAGCGAAAGGTACGAGGTCTCGGCTTTTTTGGTCGAGGCCAACGGAGTGCGCTTTAGCGCTCAGGAACGGAAAATGATTGAAGCGCTGAAGAAAGTTGTTGAAGAAAAGGCAGATTTGCTGGTAACAGAGATCGCGTTTCAGGGGAAAATGGAGAAGTTGAACTTCTCCGACCTACGGACGAGCCGCCGCAGTCAGATCACGGTAGCCATCTTCCCAAAGAGTTGCGGTTTTCCGCAAATCGGCTACGTGGTGAGAGGTGGCTACTTTGTGGCTGCGGATGTATTTGAGATCAACCGCCTCTTGAAGAAGTATGTGTAAGGGGCGGAAGAACTAAAAGTGTGGGCGCGGC
>JAFRKU010000014.1 GCA_017431585.1 bacterium
CCCAGCATTCCCAGGGCGAAAAAAAGCGCAAAATGGACCCACTCAGGAGAGCGCTGATGGGTGGCGCGCACAAGAGAGCGATAAGCGGCGTAGCCGGTTTCGATGAGAAACAGTGGAACGACAAACCAGGAGCCTAAGTTGTAGTAAAATTGGTGACCATTGTACAAGGGCGAGAGCCAGAGCGCCTCGGCAGTGACGTAGCCGCCGATGTGAAAGCCTAAAAATTGGCTGGCCAAAACGACGGCGGCGTAGGCGAAATTGTACAGATACATGGGGATAATCAGGTTGCGGAATTTTTTGGCGGTGTAGGCGCCCAATTTGTCCACGGCGGCTAATTTGAAAAAATATCCCGATGAAAAGGCAAAAATAGCCAGCTGGATACTGTTGTAAGGTAGCCAGAGACGCAATGGGGACTGTTGATTGGTATCGATGTGACTCCAGACGACCATGATGATAGCGAGGGCATACAAGATTTTGAAACGGTAATCAATGGTTTTTTTGCCTGACATGTGGTGTAATTTTAACATTCTGATGATAAATAGTCAACTGCTGAGTAAAGTATCCTATAAGTCGCTAGCGCCACCTCGAGTTGAAAAATATAATATTATTATATAGGATATTTTGACAAATTTCTGCCTGGAAAAATTTGGCAAAAAGGGGTTAAAATCCTATAATATTTCAGGCAGCCTGGCCAGGGAGCGAGTAAGTGTGCAAGAGTTGGAGCAGCTGGGTGGGTTTTTTGATGATGAAGTCTGGCTGGTATTTTTGCAGACCAGCGAGGCTATTGTAACCGTAGGCCACTGAAACGATAGGTAAGCCGGCGTCGCGACACGCCTGGATATCGCGGATTTCGTCGCCGATGTATAAAACTTGATGGGCGGCCAGATGATGGCGGGCGCACACTTGGCGCAAAGTGGCGGCTTTGCGCCACAGGCCGCGGGTGGGATAAATGGCGATAAAAAGCTCTTCTAAAGAGTAGTGGCGCAAAAAGCGGCGGACGGTGGTGACATTATTGGAGGTGACGATATACAGTTGGTAGCCTTGGTCATAAAGCGTGCGCAGAGTGTAAACGATGCCTGGATAGGCTAAGACGGTTTGAGGATGGGTGCGCAGATAGTATTTGGCTTTGAGCAGGAGGTAGACAAATTTCCACCAACCGCCGGGAATAGTGTGGATAATTTCGCTGATGGTAAGCGAGCGCAATTGGTTGATGGTGTGGGTGCGATGAAAGCGATCGCCCCAACGCAGGTAATCAGTGCGTAAAATATCGATGGTGGGCGTGAAAGTATCGGCGATAGTGCCGTCAAAATCGAAAATAAGAATGGGGAGTGGTGACGGTGGCTTTGGCATAATTATTTGACAAACAATGGTCTTTATGATAAACTAAAAACGTGAAAATGTCAAGATGTGGTTGGGGGCTGATGGCGAGTTTATGGTTGGCGGGACCAGTGTGGGCGGAGGCGACGCCGAGTGCGGGCTTGTCTTGTTCGGATAATTATTGCGTGCAATGGGGCGATATTGAAGGCGAAAAACCGAATACCCAGTATCAAGACAGCGAGGGTTTTTATTTCAAGGCGGATATTTTGACGACTTTAAGTGTGACGGTGGATAGCCAAAGCATCGATTTCGGTATGCTGACGCCTGGTATCATGGGCAGTCGCGACAGTGTGGTGACGGTGAATTCCACGAAAAATATGGGCTATAATTTATATGTGTTGCAACAGGCGCCTCTTTTTTTGGATCGGAGGTTTACGTATCTAGATGAGGACGATGTACGGGCGATTATCCCGCGGACGCATTGCGACGACGAGAGTGATCCGTGTAGCACGAGTGTGGCCAAAGTGTGGAATAATCCGGATCAGGCGGGGTTTGGTTACACGGCTTTGGGTGACGATGCGCTGGCGAGCGTTTTTGGGACGGAGGCGACGGGCTTGAAGTATCGCCAGTTGCCGTTGCGCAGCGCGGGCGAGGACATGGCACTGGTGGCTCAGGCGACGGGAACGGACGCACTGCTGGTGGATAATCAGACGACGCTGCGCTATCAAGTGAGTCCTTTGGCGATCAATGATGCAGGGGCCTACATGGCGGATATAAATTATGTGGTAATTCCGAATTTTTAATATATGCAAAAATTGTACAAACTCGCGATTTATACCTTTGTATCAATGTTTTTTTGTTCGTATGTTTCGGCGGCAAGTTTGAGCGTGTCCCCTACTCACTCGTATGTGGAGGTCGATGGCGGACAGGTGCGGGAGCTGACTTATACGATCGGTAACGATAGTCCGGTGGATTGGCGGGTGAGCTTGGAGGTGCACAGTTTCGGCTCGGACGGTGAGTCGGGCCAGCAAGTGCTGCAAGCTGGGACGGATTTTCCCTATGTATCGCTCGTGCAAGAAGGGGTGGCGGTGGAGAGCGTGACGGTGGCGGCCGAGTCGAGTGCGAGCGTACAGGTGCAGATCGCCCCGCCTTTGGGTATTGAAGTGCGCGAATATCCGCTGGTGGTGCTGTTTGCGGCCGCGCCGGTGGAGACAGCGAAGACGTCCACGGCGGTGTTACAAGTGGGGACGAATGTGATTGTCTATCCGCAAACCGGCGGTGGTGATCAGAGTGATATTCATGTTGATTTGTCTGATTTATCGCAGTTTTTTGATACATTTGATCAAAATTTGTTTCATTTGAAAATCAACAATGAGGGCCCGACGGCAACATTGATTCATGGTTTTGCCCAGTTGAAGGGTGAGGACGGGACGGTGTTGCAATACTGGGAATTGGGCGAAGATTTAGTGCTGGGTCATAGCTCGCGGCTGGTGCGGGGGCAAACCACAGGGCAGACGGATTGGGCGACTGATTTAGCGCTGCCCCGGCCACTTTTGGGCCAGTATACGCTGGAGGTGGCGGTGAATTCGGGGCGGCAGGAGGTGACCATGGCGCCGCAAATGACCACGGTGACTTTCTTGGTGTTTCCGTATAAATTGACGGGCGCGGTGGCGGGTGTTTTGGTGATTGTGGGGGTCATTTGGTATGTGAGTCACCGGGCGCGACGAGGCAAGACGAACCGGCGAGCCTATGATTCGCGAGTGGCCAAAATGAAGCGCCAACGCAATTATTTCAAGTAATATGCTCAAAAAAAACGCGGCGAAACAGGCTTTTTCTGGTGTGTGGTCGGCGGCTTTGGGCTTGGTGGCGGTGTTGCTGGTGTGGCGATTGCGCCGTTTGTTTTTCTTGATTTTGGCGGCTTATTTACTGATGTTGTGGCTGCGCCCGGCGGTGAAAAAAGTGCAAGCTTGGACTCGCTTGCCGGATGGAGCGGTGGTTTTGATAGTGTACGCGGGTTTGATTGTGGGTTGCTCGCTGGTTTTAGGTTGGCTGTTGCCGCCGCTGGTGGCGCAATTGGATGAATTGCTCGATGGCGTTAATATTGGTCGCTACATGCCGGCTTTGACGGATGAGGTGGCTCATTTGAGCCAGAGTTTGGCCAAATTTGGGGAACAAATTGCGGAGTGGAATTCGCCGGTGACAGCTGTTTTTGATTTGGCGGGGCAAACATGGCGGACGCTGGCGACGGTGGTGCTGCTGCTGACGGTGTCGGTGTGTTTGTGTTTGGAGCACGATGAGCTGTATAAGCGAATTTATTGGGTGACGAGTGACGAAAAAAAGGTAGCACACTGGCAAAAATTGATCGTGTGGATAGAGAAAGCTTTGGTGGAGTGGCAAAATGGGACGTGGCAAGTGATGGCGGTATCCGGGGCGGTGACGGCTTTGGGTTTGTATGTGCTGGGTCTGCCCTACCCGCTGGTGTGGGGCGTGGCGGTGGGCGTGGCTCATTTGGTGCCGACTTGGGGGCGGTTGCTGGCATCTTGGCCCATGTGGTTGGTGGTGGTAGGCAATGGCGGCGGCTGGAGCGGCGTGGTGGCGGTGGTATTTATGCTGGTGGTCTGGCAATTTGAAGACGTGTTTTTAATTCCGTGGGCTTATGATGATCAATGGAATTTAAGCCCTTTGATTAGTCTAATTTTGGTAGCGGCCGGTTTTGTTTTGGGTGGGTGGCTGGGTGCGGTGGTGATGCTGCCGATTTATGTGTTTGTGCGCAGCTGGTGGCAGTATCAGCGTCAGCGCGCTGGTTGGGGGCGAGTGCGAGAACGACTTGCGCGGTGGTGGGGTAGTGTGATATAATAAGCGCGACTCTTAAGATCACAGCCTCGCTGCCACTGGCAGCGGGGAGGAAAGTCCGGACAGCCCAGGAGAAGCTAAGTCCAGAGCCACAGAGACGAAGTAAAGGCGCAAGCCTGGAAATGAAACGAGGTAATCCTTAGCTGCTGCAACTGCACAAGTTTGACTCAAATGGACCTCCTGCCTTGTAGTCATAAGTTCGCAGGCATAAGATAGATTGTGATCTGATACAGAATCCGGCTTATTAGAGAGTTATGGTAGGTGCGCCCGACCGCAGGTCGGGCGCATCGCGTGGAGGCAGAAATTGGCCGAAGCGACGGATGAAACCCTGGCCGATGCCAGGAATGACGGTGAGATCGGGTAAATTTTGCCACGGCAAGACGCTTAAGTAACTGAGGCTTAAGTCGGTGAGGATGGATTGAGGAATTAGATGGTAGCGGGCGGCCAGAGAGTCGCGCCACTTTTGCCAGGAGACCAAGCGCGCGTGAGCGC
>JAFRKU010000015.1 GCA_017431585.1 bacterium
CCAGAAGCGCAAGTGCAAGTGCCACCCGATGCAGCGACATAGGTGCCAGTCGTCCCGCTGCCACATTTTTTGTACGAGCAAGCGGACGTGAAACCTGAAACAGTGGTACCGCCAGAAGTGTTGGAGTAAAAGCCAGAGGAGCAAGTACAAGTATTATTGTTCACGTATGTGCCGGTGGTATTAGTGCCAGAGCATTTTTGGTACGCGCACACGCCATCGTCAATCACAATTTGGGTGCGACCGGTGTTATCAGCATATTTACCGGCCGCGCAAGTGCAGACACCATCGGTAGCGTCAACATAGGTGCCAGTGGTACCAGTGCCGCAGTGTAGATATGAGCAAGCGCCACCGGCAATAGTATGAGAAGTGGCTCCGGTAGCGTCAGCATAATAGCCGCTATCACACAGACATTGCATGGGATTGGTGGGATTATTGCTGGAGTGGTCACCGCAAGGAATAGTAGTAATGAGACAGCTGCCACCAGCAGTAGTGTAGCTGGTCGTCATATTAAGATCGACATAGTAACCATCATCACACGTACACGAATGGACGTCGCCGGGTGTTTGGTGAGAATTAGTGCCACACGCTAAATTCTGGTGTAAACACGTTCCGCCAATTTGGGAATACAATTTGCTACCTTGGCTATCGACGAAATAACCATCGTCACACTTGCAAGTGTTTGGTTGGTAATTGAAAAGCGACGAATGGTCACCACAAACCAGGGCGCATTGATTGAGTTGGTATAACCAATGATAGCCTTCTGGGCACGAGGGAGGATTGAAGTGGATGACGATGTTGGCGTAAGTGATGGCTTGCGCTGCTGGTACCCACCCGGCTAGTACAGTTACCAGCCACACTAGGATTAGCAACCCGCGATGCCATCGTTTTTGTGTTGTTCCCACCCGGCGGCCGCCAAAAACCGCCCGTCCATGCCGATAGAGCATGACTGACCTTTCTAGTTTCGTCACATCATAAGGCCACTACCACAAAAAGGTAGAACCTCAAGGTTGGAAATTACCGCTTCGACAACGGCACTAAACCTTGAGGTTCTACCTATGTTGTCGAAGCTAATTAGTAATTTCCGACATCGATTAAACCATAAACTTGACAAATTACAAGAATGAGGTCCATTTAGTGGCAGTTGTAAAGTATCCTATAACTCGCGGGCGCCACACGTGGAGCGTGATTTTCGCCTGGGAGGCCGCACGTGGAGCAATATTATAGGATACTTTGCTCCAGTTGCTAAAAAGTCACACTTATGGTATAATACGCGCATGTCAAAAGTCAGCAAAAAAGATTTACAAGTGACAGATTTTAGTCAGCCGCCGGATTTTCCGGCGCTGGAGGAAAAAATTGCTGACTACTGGGACGGGGAGCAAATTTTCCAGCAAACTTTGGATCAAACGAAAAATGGTGACGAATACGTGTTTTACGACGGGCCGCCTTTTGCCACGGGTCTGCCCCACTATGGTCACTTGATCGCTTCCACGACCAAGGACGCTTTCCCTCGCTACCAAACGATGCGTGGTCGACATGTGGAGCGGATTTGGGGCTGGGATTGCCACGGTTTGCCGATTGAAAACATCATCGAAAAAGAACAAAACTTGAACTCGCGGGCCCAAATTGAGGAGCACGGGGTGGACAATTTTTGCGAGGACTGCCGAGCGCGGGTGCAAACTTATGCGCACGACTGGCAAAAAACGATCAGACGGTTGGGGCGATTTGTGGACATGGAGCACGCGTACAAAACGATGGACGTGGGTTTTATGGATAAAGTGTGGGGTGTTTTTGGTCAATTGTGGGACAAAGGCTTGATTTACCAAGATTATAAAGTGATGTACTATTGTCCGCGGTGTGCCACGCCGCTGTCGAATTTCGAAGTGACGCAAGGCTACAAGGAGGTAACAGATATTTCGGTGTACGTGAAGTTTAAGTTGAGCGCGCCGGCGGATTTAGGGATCGAGAGTCCGGCGTATTTTGTCGCCTGGACGACGACGCCGTGGACACTGCCGGGTAACGCTTTGCTGGCGGTGGGGCGCGACATCCACTACGCGCTGGTACAAAAAGATGGCGAAATTTTAATCTTGGCGGAAAACAAAGTGAGCGAATTGTTTCCGGATGGTGACTATACTATTATAAAGGTGCTGGCAGGCACGGAATTGGTGGGGCGGCCGTACGAACCGGTGTTTGATTATTTTGCCGGAATGGCCAATGCTTTCCACGTGGCAGAGGCGGATTTCGTGGACGACCAGGAAGGGACGGGCATCGTCCACGTGGCGCCAGCTTATGGTGAGGACGATTTCAAACTAGGCCGGCGCGAAGGCGTGGAGGTCCATCATCACGTGGATGAGGCGGGCAAATTTACCAGTGAGGTGACGGATTGGGCCGGCGCGGAAGTCAAACCTATGGATAATCCGCAGCAGGTGGACATTGAAATTATCAAGTATTTGGCGGCGCACGGCAGTTTGCTGGCGAAGAAAAAAATTAAGCACTCGTATCCGCATTGTTGGCGGTGCGATCACGCGTTGCTGAATTACGCCACGAGTAGTTTTTTTGTGCGAGTGACGGAGCTGAAAGACGAGCTGATCGCCAATAATCAAAAAATCAACTGGTTACCGGTGCATTTTCGCGAGGGGCGGTTTGGCGACTGGTTGGCGAATGTCCGCGACTGGGCGATTTCGCGCAATCGCTACTGGGGCACACCGTTGCCGTTGTGGCAAACGCAGGCGGGAGAATTCATGTGTGTGCATTCGCGAGCGGAGTTGGAAGAGTTGACGGGGCAGAAAGTGCCAGATTTGCACAAGCACAAAATCGACGGGATGACGATAACCAAAGACGGTCAAGTTTATCGGCGGGTACCGCAAGTTTTGGATTGCTGGTTTGAGTCGGGCTCGATGCCGTATGCTCTCGGACAGTTTCCGGCGGATTTCATTTCCGAAGGCCAGGACCAGACGCGCGGGTGGTTTTACACTTTACATGTGCTCTCGTGCGCGCTGAAAAATGAGCCGGCGTTTCGCAATGTGTTGGTGAGCGGGATCGTGCTGGCGGCCGATGGCAAAAAAATGAGCAAGAAGTTGAAAAATTATCCGGATCCAGCGCACATTTTTGACGCGTACGGGGCGGACGCTTTGCGATTGTATCTGATGACTTCGCCGGTGATGAAGGCGGAAAGCCTGAATTTCGACGAAAACGAAGTGGCGCGGTTGCGCCGGCAAGTCAACGTGATGGCGTGGAATTGTTTCGTTTTTTGGCGACAAACTGGGGCAAGTTTACAACCGTGGCCGGATTTTACTGACGAGAAGTTGCACATTCTAGATAAATATTTGCGTGTGGCGACGGAGAAGTTGGTGGCCACGGTGACGGCGGGATTTGACAGCTATCACATTATTGACGCCGGGCGAGCGTTGATTGATTTTGTAGACGATTTGTCTACGTTTTACGTGCGCTTGAGTCGAGAGCGATTGAAAACTGATGGCCTGGCGCAAGCGAGTTTGGGACAAGCTTTGTATACGTGGGCTTTACTGGCAGCGCCGATCATGCCGTTTTTCAGTGAGCTGTTGTACACCAATTTGGGAGGCAAGAAAACTTCGGTGCATTTGGAAAAGTGGCCAGAGTATGAAACCAGTATAGACGAGCAGGCACTCATGACCGGTCAAGTGCTCAAAGAAGTGCTGGCGGCCGGACAAGCGGCCCGGCGGGCGGCGAAATTGAAAGTGCGCCAGCCACTTGCCAGCGCAAAAATCAGCGCGCAGCGGGAAAAAATTGAGTTGTTAGGCGAAGTGGAAACAGTGATTAAAGACGAATTGAACGTGAAAAAATGCGAGTTTGAAAACGTTGATTCACAGGAAATAACTGTTGAGTTTGATCAAAATTTGACTTCGGAATTAATCGCGGAGGGGCAAGCGCGAGAAATCATGCGGGACATTGCCCGAGCGCGCAAAGCGGCGGGACTGCAACCGGGAGACGAGTTTGAATTGGCGGTGGCGCAAGTGCCGGCCGGTTGGCGAGAAATAATTGAGCAAAAAACTTGTACAAAATTGGTAGAAAATACTGATGTCTAAACGTTTTTTACTAAACTGTTTTTTGGTGGTCCTCATCGCACTGGTGTGGTGGAGCGTGGGCATCAAACGGTCGGGACGAGTGCTGTTTTTGGGGAGTAATTACACCAAGGATGAATTGGAGTTGTACGATTTGCCGGCTGTGCCGATGCCTATGGCCGGCGCGGCAACAGCGAGTGCGATTTTGAGTGAAAAATTGCACGCCCAAGGAGCGATTATCATTGATCGAGCGAGCAAAAAAGTGTTGTTTCAAAAAAATTCGGGGCAGTTGTTTTACCCGGCCTCGACGACGAAAATTTTGACGGCACTGGTGGCGCGCGAACTTTATGATTTGGACGAGAAAATCACTTTGACGGCGCAAGATTTGGCTTACGATAATGTCGTTGGCTGGCAAGTGGGCGACCAAATTAGCGTGCGCGACGCTTTGAAAAGTTTGCTGATTGTGTCTGCCAACGAGATGGGAAATACTTTGGCCAACCACGCGCCGGGCGGCTATGAAACTTTTGTGCAGGCGATGAATGAGAAGGTGACGAATTTGCGCTTGACGGGCAGTCATTTCATTAATCCTCAAGGCTACGATGCCCAGAGACAGCAAACGACGCCTTTTGATTTAGCGGTGGCGGCGCTGGAGCTACTTCGCGACCCGGTTTTGGCGGAGATTGTGGCCACGGCGCAAACCGACATTGTGACAGCTGGGGGCAAGATGTATCATTTGCGCAACACCAATACATTGTTGAGTCGTGATGATTTGGGTTTTCGGGTGAAAGGGATTAAAACGGGGACGACAGATTTGGCTTCGGAAGCTTTGGTGTCGCTGGTGGAAAAAGATGGGCACGAATTGGTGATGGTGGTGCTTTTGACGAAGAACCGATATAATGATACAATTGAATTAGCAAATTTTGCGTGGAATAATTATATATGGCAACAAGCAACCCTGACAAACTTACTTTAACCGATATGATGCAATACATTCGCATCGGTTTGGTGGTGGGGGGAATTTGTATTGTGGGAGCAATATTTTTTAATATCATGATGTCGATGACGGCGTCGTTGCAGACGGCCGGACAATTGCATGACGCGGACGTGGCGCCCACCACCGTCTTGCAACCGACGTATGCTTTTGGGCGACTGCCGGCGATTGTGTTCCCGCGGCAAACGGATGCGCGGCCGACGAGTTTCACGGCGATGATGGAAGACGTGCAAGTGAATAACGCTAGTTCCGGTTGGCCGATTTTTGGCGACCGGCGGATGATCGAGGTGTATCAATTGCAGCCTCTCTCCTACTCACTCTCAGCGGACCAAAAAGCGCGCAACATCGCTCGCAATTTAGAATTTTACGCCGAGCCTTCGATTGTGGACGAGCGGACTTATTTGTTTCGCTATCCGGGGCCGCCTTTAGTGGAAAATTTGCAAATTGATTTGAAAACGATGTTTATGTATTTGACGACGGATTATCAGTCGGTGCCGAATTTATTCGGGACGACGACGGTCAACGGCGTGCACCAAATTCCGGACAACACCAGTGCGATTAAAGCGGTGCGCAACTATTTATCGACGGCGGGCGTTTTGCCAAAAGACTTATCCGATGCGGCGGCGGTGGTCAATTATGTGACGAATGTGGGGACGAGTTTGCAGCCTTCGCAAGGAGTGATTGACGCTGATTTTGTGACGGTGTCTCTCCCCCGCCAGGGTTTGGAGGGCTTGCGCGACGGCGAACCGACGACATATAATTTTTACGGACCGAATAATTACACCAGTGTGTATGCGGTGGTAGGGCGAGACTTGGACGGACAAGACGTGGTGGTGGAATTGGAAGACGTGTATTACGATTTGAATACGGACAGGGTGGGGACTTATGTGCTCAAACCGGCCAGTCAAGCCTGGGAGGAGCTGACGAGTGGCGGCGGGTACGTGGTCAATCCGCGCGGAGTGAGCAACGCCATGATTCGGTCGGTGGAGTTGGGTTACTATGAATCGCACGAAGAGCAAGATTATTTGTTGCCGATTTACGTTTTCAAAGGTGACAACGGGGTGATTGCCTACGTGCAAGGTTTGGATAGCAATCAGTTGAGTTTTTAAAGTCGAGCGGTGTGTGATATAATAGTTGCATGTCACACTTGATCGTGGTGTCCTCTTTTCCGGATGCGGGCGAAATTCATTCGGCCGCGACGGTGGGCGTGGCTTCGTACACCAAGCAATTGGTGCAAGCGATGCTGGCAGTGGATTCGGCGCTAACGGTGGAAGTCTGGGCGGACGTGGTGGGGGGCTATGGTGATTACCAAGAAAATGAGGGGCGGTTGCGCGTGCGCCGCCTCTGGCGGCGCACAGACACGGCTTCACTGTGGCGACTGGCGCGCGCGATGCGCGCGCTTGGCGCGGCACAACAAGTGTTGATTTCTTTTGAAATCAACGAATTCGGCAACGCCGGGCAGACGCTGGCTTTCATGGCACAATTGCGCGCGCTGCACCGGCGCGGCGGGCCACGAGTGACGCTGATGATGCATCAGGTGCTGGATGATTTCGTGGCCTTGGAAGGGCCGGGACTGGTCAGCTGGGGCAAAAATTTCGCCAAAGATTTTTTCTACTTGGTGGCCACGGGCGCGGCGGAGCGACTGATCGTGTTTGAGCAGCAACTGAAAGAGAATTTAGGCGGCGACGATCACATCCGGGTGGTGCCACATTTTGTGGCTAGCGCACCGGAGATCGATCCGGAAGCCGCGCGGGCGGCGTTGCAGTGGCCGGCCCAGAAAAAGATTTTACTTTATTTCGGCTATATTGCGCCTTATAAAGGGATTAAAGAGTTTGCACAATTGTGGCCGGCCGATGTGGCCGATTGGCAACTGGTGATCGCTGGAGGGCTAAATCCCAATCACGTGGCCAACAAGAGCGCGCAAGCGTATCACGCAGCCACAATCCAGGCGGCGGCGGCCAAAAATATCGCTGTAACCGGCTTTGTGCCAGAAGAGCAATTGCCGCTGTATTTTGCGGCGGCGGAGGCGGTGGTTTTGCCGTATCGCGTGTTTCTGTCGAGTTCCGGCCCGATGGCGCTGGCTTTTAGTTACCGGCGGCCGGTGTTGCTGAGTCCGGCTTTGGCAGCGTACGCACAAACTAGCGACTTTGCGCACAATTTGTCTGCCGTGGGTTTGCAACCCGGTGACCTGATTTACGGCGAAACACCGACACATATTGCCAGCACGCTCTCGCTGCTGGACCAGAAGCAAGCGCAACTGATCCAATTGGCCCAACTGATGGCGCAAACGCGCTCGATCGAACGGATCGCCGCCGAAACATTGCAAACTTTAGCTTGATGTATCAATGTAAATCACGTATGTAGTCGTCCCAGGGGATAAGATAGATTGTAGCCTGCCCGGTGATGACTTGGCCGGGCTGGGCTTCGCCCAGCGCCGTGTGAACCCGATAGACCAGTTGGCCGGGGATTTTGGCGGGCACTTGCCAGGCGTCTGCTAGGCGGACATAGGCGCCCTCGCCGTCGGCGGCCAGACCCAGAGTGAGAGTGGGCAGCTGTAGTTTGATAAGATCATCGCGGAATTTGGGGACAAAATTTTTGTATTTTTGGGCGTCTACCCGGAAATATGCTTCGTCTGTGGCCAATTTGTCTACTTTTTGGCCTTGCTCGGTGAAAATGAGCCAGGAAACATCGGCTTCGTCGGTGGCCAGGCGGGCGCCATCGGTGGCTGCCTGGAGACGAGCGCTGGCGCTGGCCGAAAGCCATTGCCAGACAGGCGCGTCCACCGCCGGGGTAATTGCCTCGGCGGGGATCGCCTGATCATTAAGTGCCGGTAGGGAAAAGACACTGTCTTGAGGGGCTAAATGAATTTGATACCAATTTGCCCCCGCAATTAGCCCGATAACAACAGCCAAAAAACCTGCGCCAGCAAGGACCAAAACCCAAGTGGGAGCGGTCGCTCTCAATCTGGAATAGCCGGTATTTGATCTGTTTAATCGGTACATAATAACTTATATTATATCACACATGATCACTTTTGTCAAGAGGCAATTTCCAGGCGTGGCGGAAGAGGGCACGGGTAAAGTGTGATATAATTGGGTATATGCGGTGGCTGGCAAAAATAGCTCATTTTGTGATCGATGTATGCTATCCGCGCCGTTGTTTGCGGTGCGGACGCGGCGGCGAACTGGTGTGTTCCGACTGCCTGGCGGCGCTGGATTTTTCGCTGGAGGGCGATTTGCGCGGCCTGCTGTGGGGCGACGGACAGCGGGTGTATCTGGACGGATTGTGGGCCTTGCTGACTTATGATAAGTTGGCCAAAAAGTTGTTGCATCATTATAAATATCTGGGGACGCGCGATTTGAGCGAGTATTTTGGGCATTGGCTGGACGAATTTGCGAGTGTGCCGGAGGTGGACCTGGTGACATTTATCCCGATACACCGGCGTCGAATGGCGGAGCGGGGGTATAATCAGGCGGCGGAGATCGCCAAAAGGTGGGCGGCGGCACGAAATGTGCCTTGCCGGGCGCTGTTGCGCCGGACGGTGTATCGCTCCAAACAGGCGGCAAGCCGAGACGAAGCCGAGCGGCGGGCGAAAACGCGGGGTATTTTTGCGCCGGTGGAGGCCGATGTGGACAAAAATTGTACGGTGTTGCTAATTGACGACGTGGTAACAACGGGATCGACTTTCAATGAAGCGGCGCGCATCTTGAAAAAAGCTGGATACAAACGTGTTTATGGGCTGGCTTTGGCTCACGGAGACTGAGGATGAGCGAAATTCAGGAAATTAAAGACCGGCTGAGCATTGTGGAAATTGTGGGTGAGCGGGTGCAATTGACGCCGGCGGGGGTGTATCACAAGGGCTTGTGCCCTTTTCATCACGAAAAATCACCGAGTTTTTTCGTCAATGAGGCGTTGGGGTTTTACAAATGTTTCGGCTGCGGCGAATCGGGCGATATTTTTACTTTTGTACAAAAATACGACGGGTTGACTTTTCGGGAGGCTTTGGAAACTTTGGCCAAGCGCGCCGGAGTGACGCTGACGAATCGGCGCCAGAGTAAAGAAGACGTGTTGCGCGCGCAGGTGCTATCGGCCCTGGCAGCGGCGGCGGAGTTTTACCAGAAAAAGTTGGCGAGCGGTGAGGGCAAACTGGCGCGCGAGTATTTGGCTGGGCGCGGGACTAGTGAGACACTGGTGAAACAATTTCAATTGGGGGCCAGCAACGAGGCGTGGCAAGACGTGACCGATTTTTTGCGAGCGCGCAAATTTAGCGACGAGCAGATTTTAGCCAGTGGGTTGGCGCGGCAAAACAAGGCGGGGCGTTTGTATGATACTTTTCGGCATCGTTTGATGTTTCCGCTGAAAAACCATCGCGGGCAAGTGGTGGGTTTTTCGGGACGGCAGTTGGTGGCCAATCCAGACGAGGGCAAATATATTAATAGTCCCGAGACGATCGTGTATCATAAGGGGAAAATGTTGTTTGGGCTGTTTGAGCACAATCAGCAGATTAGGCGCGCCAAACAAATGTTGATCGTGGAGGGCGAATTTGACGTTTTGTCTAGCGCACAAGCGGGCGTGGACTGGGTGTGTGCGATTAAAGGTTCGGCGCTGACGAGCGATCACGCGAATTTAATTGCCCGCTACACCAAGCAAGTGGTGCTGTCGCTGGATAGCGACGCGGCGGGGATCAAGGCCACCAAAAAGGCTATCGCGGCTTTGCGGCCGGTGGGCGTGGATTTGCGAGTGGTGATGATGCCGGCCGGGCAAGATCCGGACGAGACGGCGCGCGCCAATCCGGCGGATTGGCGCGAGCGAGTGAAAAACACGGTGAGTGTGTACGACTTTTTTTTGAGCGTGATTACCGGCGGACACGATTTGAAAAGTATTGACGAGCAAAAAAAAGTCTTGCAAGAGATGGCGGAGGTGTTTGCGCTGATTGACAATCGACTCGAATATGAATTTTATTTAAAAAAATTAGCGGGAATTTTGCATCAAGATTTAGACGTGGTGCGAGAGGACATTGCTAAGTGGGG
>JAFRKU010000016.1 GCA_017431585.1 bacterium
AGTCAAATAGTAACCGCCGTTTGTAGTACCATTTTGATCTACAAACGTACCAGCACCAAAATGAAGAGTATAAAACCGATTATTAGTATTAGGTGAATCCGTGCTTGAAGACCAATAACCATGTATACCCTGCCCCCATTGAGCGCTATCGGACTGATACCAGCCAGACAAATGGCCACCCAAAGGCACCCACGCGCTCGAACCCACAAAAGCATAGCCTGGAGAAGAAGCATTGGTTTGTGAATCACTTGTGGCGCTAAAATGCTCCTGATCCACTGCGTGCATCAGCTCGCGAAATTCGCTCGCCGACGGCACATGCCATCCCGCCTGACACGGCCCTTGCAAGGGCTCGGCCGGTTGATAGGTATTGTCACTGTAAACCATCTGGTCTTGCGTCACCGCCAACCAGTTGTAATAATAACCATCATAGGGTGCGGCGTCATGAGCTACCCCATATAAGCCGTCCGCCAACATATCCTGCACCACCTTGCCACAATTGGTAAAAAAATCGCTCGAGTTCAGTGAAGTCCCAAACGCCAAATTTTGCGCCATCCAGCAGTGACCGTCAGCATACTTGCGCACCAGGTAACTTTTGCCATCGCGCTCATCCACCAATGTTCCCACGCTCGTAAAACCAGCAGTATCAGCGGGCGTGGCAAAAGCGTCGCACATACTAGCGGTAAAATTTTGCATGGGCAAGCCATCCAGCACATTGGTGCTCACCAATCCCTGACAAGTTTGCTCACTAGTCGACCAATAGCTATTGTCGCCACACCAATCGCTCCCGAGCTGGCAAGCCAGCTCATGACCCGTCACGTAATCATTGCTGCCCACTTTTACGTACTTACCAAAGGGGATACTTCCAGCCGGCATTGTGGCCGCGCCTACCGGCGCGGCCAACCTGCAAACCATGCCGCTCATCAAACAAAAAGTTCCAACCATGATTGCCTCGCGCGGGCGAAACAAAGTTTCGTTTGATGTCTCCAGGAAATTACCCACCGCCGCCCCAGGGCGGCTTGCATGTCGTGTGGTGACCAACATGTTGTCCTTTCTGTTTTTTGGCGCAGTCTACATAAAGTAGAACCCCGAGGTAGATAACGTTGCACCACACAACTTTCACCCTCGAGGCTCTGCTTTTTATGTGGTGCTGGTTATGCGTTATCTTACACCTATTATATCACAAAATCCGCCGCCAGCGCAGCACAAATGTATTTACACCTTTTTGAGATTTTTGCCTCAAATTTGGCCCTCGCCACCTGATAAAATTGTGATATAATACGTCCAATCAGCAAAAAGAAAGCATTTATGGCAACAGTCAACGGCGGCAACCTCAAAAAGGGCATGTACATCAGTTTCAAAGGCCAACCCAACATGGTCACGGGCACCCAGTTTGTCTCACCTGGCAAAGGCTCGGCCTTCACCCGCGCCAAACTCCGTAACGTCCTCACCGGCAACACCGTTGAATTCACCTTTAAATCCAACGAATCCGTCGAGCTGCTGGATGTGGCCACCCGCGAGCTAACCTACTCCTACCACGACGACGACGTGGTCGCTTTCATGGACATGCGCACCTACGAACAATTTGAAATCAGCCGCTCCCTCATGGGCGATGACGTTCTTTATCTCACCCCCGAAGTCAATGTCTACGTCCTCTTCCTCGATGACCGGCCTATCGGCGTTAATTTGCCACCAAAAGTCAAACTCAAAGTCACCGAAGCCCCCGACGCTATCAAAGGCGATCGTGTCACCGCCGGCAAAAAACCAGTCGTCATGGAAACCGGTCTCACCGTTCAGGCACCCATTTTCATCAAAACAGGTGAAACGCTCCTGATTGACACCACATCTGGTGAATACGTATCTCGAGCTAATTAGCCTCTAAATCAGCTATAATTTGAGAAACCTGACTACGCAGTTCTTCCAACGTCCCATTGTTGGTGATCACTTGCGAAACTTGCGCCCGCTGCTGCGCCGTCAGCCGCGTCGGTCGCCAACGCTCCCTCGCCAGCGCCCGACTGATATGCGCGCGCACTTGTACTCTCTCCAGCGCTAGCTCTCGCTCGCACTCGATTAACCAAATTTGATCAAAATGCCCCGCCCAGCCAGCCGCGTGTAATTCACTAGCCAAAACCGCCGCCACCTGGTGACCATTTTTTTCTTGACCAAACAACCACATTTCGCACTCTTGCCACACCCGCGGCCACACGATCGCTTCCAAATCATTTTTCGCCTGATCATCGGTAAAAATTAGATGTGCTAGCTTGCGTCTGTTAATCCTCCCATCGCTCGCGAAAGGATACAGACCGAATTTTGATTGCAAAATGTCTTTCAGCTCCGGTGTGTCGTACAAGCGAGACACCACCTGATCGCAATCCAAAACCAGCCAGCCGCGCGCCGCCAGCAGCCGCCCCACACTCGACTTACCGCTGGCTATACTCCCTGTGATCCCTATCTTCAGCATGGCTCCCATTATACACCCGCCCGCCGGCCAAATTTGTGATATAATATCCCCAATTAACAATTAGGCCCTGGTGGTGGAATGGTAGACACAGCAGACTTAAAATCTGCCGGCGGCAACGCCATGCGAGTTCGAGTCTCGCCTGGGGCACAAAAAAATCACGATGAATCAAGTATTTCAATCAATCAAAAATTTCGTCCTTAAGCACCCTCGTCTCACGGCCGCCATTTTCATCCTTCTCGTCATCATTTTGGCGCTTTTTTTCAGCCTCGGCAGCTATCGCATTCCCACCCCCCAACCCACCCCCACTCACGTACCCGCCATCCCCAGCCAGCCAGACGTCATCAGCGACGACCAAATCTCCGCCTCCACCGCCAGCCTCTGGGCTTCCGCTTGTTACACCCGCGGCCAGTGCGTCATCTGGCGCTACTATTTCTACGACACTCTCGATGAAGGCTGGACCTATATTGCCACCCGCACCGATATAGGCAGCACCGGTACCACCAGTGAATACATCGTTCAAAGCGGCCACTTACGTGCCAAAAGTGAAATCGAGCACATCATCACCACCCTCCAAGAATTTGTCGCCGGCGGCCGCCACAGCCAATTTTTGTACTATTTCGTCCGCAACCAGCAAGCCCCAGAAAAAGACTTTTGGCAGGCTATCAGCCTCCAGTAAGCGCTCACGGCGCTACCATTAGCCAAGCCGCAAACGGCTGTTTTTGTCCGATTCTTCGGAAAAAAATCACTATATCGCTATCAAAAATGAAGCTTCGTCCCGGCTCGCGCACGATTAAACGCTGCCCCGTCACACCTGTCTGCCGGGTGCTATCGGTTTCATTAGCTTGCCAGCCGACGGCTACCGTTTGCCCCGCCGCTACCAACACACCCTCGCCCCCAGGCGAGCGATACAGCGGAAAACTTTTACCCATCACCGCCTCATACCAGCCGCTCGCCACCGTTTGCCACCTCGGCAAGCGCCAGCTGTCATCGCTCCCCAGTGTCACTCGTCCCGTATAAGCCTCGTGATCCGCCGTCACTTGCTGCCACATGGCAGCCAAGCTCGCGCCCTTCGGGCGCGTCGCCACGATCAATTCCGTCTCGTCATCGGCTGCCAGCCGCAACCCATAGCCACGTTTGTTTTTGTACCAAACTTGCGCCTCACTAGTGGCCACCGGCTCGTGACCCGCCGCCTGGCCTAAGTAAGGGAGAGTCGCTCGGCCAAAAGCGTGCCACCCCATATCTTGCGTTGCCACCAGTAGTCGCGGTTGTAACCTCTGGGCCGCCGCCACGGCGAACTGATGTACCCTTGCGTCTCCTTCTGAAACCACCGCCGGCGGCCCGACCACCGCCTGGCCCACCACCGCCGCCACACTCGCTTCCCACGCTGCCTGATCCCAACCGTCCGCCACGCTCGCCCAGGCTTGCCAGCCGTCATTCGGCATGATTGCCACGCTAAAATCGCTATTATTCAAGCTCTCCACTAGTGGCTCGCTAGGCCACATTTCCACCCAAAAACCCACCCGCTCGTCCACCAGCATGTTCCACGCCAGCTGAAAGGCCGCCGACCACACGCTCGCCCCGCTCACACTTTCATCCCAAGTAGCCACCGCCACCGGTTGTGGTATACGCGCTCGAGACAAAACGTATTGTCGCCAGGCACAACCGCCCACCAGCAGCGCCAAACTCCCGCAAGTCACCGCCAGCACTCGCGTTTGCTGCCACCAGGCGCGCACTAATTTTCGCTTTTTACCCATGTGGCGCATTATATCACAACAATCATGATTACCAAAGAGCCCACCGCTTGTCTAGTGGTGTGGTATAATACGGCTTATGTCAATTTTTGCGCTCACCAGCGACTACACCCCTTCCGGCGACCAGCCGGCCGCTATCCAAAAACTCGTTGATGGCATCACCGCCGGCGACCGCGCCCAGGTTTTACTCGGCGTCACCGGCTCAGGCAAAACCTTCACCATGGCCAACCTCATCCAAGTCACCGGCAAGCCCACCCTCGTCATGGCGCACAACAAAACGCTCGCCGCCCAACTCTACCAGGAGCTACGCGACTTTTTTCCCCACAACGCCGTCTCCTACTTCGTCTCTTACTACGATTATTACCAACCGGAAGCCTATATCAGCGCCACCGACACTTACATCGAAAAAGAAGCCACCATCAACGACGAAATCGACAAGCTGCGCCTGAGCGCCACCACCAACTTGCTCACCCGCCGCGATGTCATCGTGGTCGCCTCCGTGTCCGCCATCTACAACCTCGGCTCGCCCGCCGACTACGCCGGCAGCTTTTTGGAAATCATCACTGGCGAACTGATCCAACGTGAGCAACTCGTCAGCCGCTTGCGGGCCATGCAATACGAAAACTCACCCCTGGATCTCAAGCGCGCCACTTTTCGCCTCTTAGGCGACACCCTTCAAGTCTGGCCCGCCAACGAATCCACC
>JAFRKU010000017.1 GCA_017431585.1 bacterium
CAGGCAGCGAGCGCACTGGCGCTCGCCGCGGAAAACGAGGCCCCGGTCGCAGCCGTTGGCCACGACCGGAGAAAAAATACGCATACTGTTAATTCTGCACACTGTGTAATAGTTACTATCCATCTTACATACCTCCATTATGTATAAAATGTTATTAACTTAAACCTTGTTACCATGTTAAAGATCGCCACGAATCAAGCGCCGGTAGCTTAAAACCGGATCTGACCGCGTAGCATATGTATATTATATCATATTATAGGCCTTTTGTCAAGAGGCAATTTCCAGATGTGGTGGAAATTTGACAAAACGGAGGACATTTTGCTAGAATGGTGATCTATGATGAAAAAGCAGCCCTTGAAACTTTTTAGCCGTGAGCAGCCGGTGGCCTATTTTAGCGCCGAGTTTGCGGTGGACAACAGTTTGCCGATTTACGCGGGGGGCCTGGGCGTGCTGGCCGGGGACATCCTCAAGCAGGCGGCCGACGACGGCATGCACATGGTGGGGATTGGACTATTATATAAGGGCGAGGCAGCGCGCCAGGAGATTACCACGGAAGGCAACCAGGAGGAAGCGGACGTCAATTTTGACCCGGCGGCGCACGATTTGGAACTGGTGCGGGCGGCTCAGGGCGAACCGCTGCTGGTCAAGGTTAATTTGACACAAGTGGACGTGTGGGTGCAAGTCTGGCGCAAACGGTTGGGGGCGACGGTGGATCTGTATTTGCTGGATCCGGACAATGAGCACAATCACGCCCACGAGCGGCGGCAGGCTTGGGCCATTTATGCCGGGACACAGGAGGAAATTATCAAGCAGCAATTGATTTTGGGTATTGGGGGCGTGAAAATGTTGCACGCGCTGGGGATCAAACCGGCGCTTTTCCACGTCAACGAAGGCCGGCCGAGCTTTTTGCACTGGCAGCTGATTCGTCAGGAAATGGATTTACATGGTTTGGACTATAAAAAAGCCCGAG
The DNA here is from genome assembly GCA_017431585.1 of bacterium. Taxonomy (GTDB): domain Bacteria; phylum Patescibacteriota; class Microgenomatia; order UBA1400; family PJMF01; genus RGIG2560. The sequence continues at coordinate 971 of JAFRKU010000017.1, forward strand.
CGCTGGCGATTGCCAAAACGGTGTACACCAATCACACGGTGGTGAAAGCCGGTAACCAGACTTATGATCTGGACATGATGAAGGCTTACACCAAATATTACGCGCGCAAAATCGGGATTAGCGTGGACGAGTTGCTGGAGCCGGGGCGCGATGGCGACCGGTTTGACGTGACGCAGTTTGCTCTGAATACCTCGGGGCGAGCTAGCAGTGTCAGCCAGCCGCATTTTGACATTTGCCAGCAGAATTGGCCGGCGTACAATTGGGTGAATGTGACCAATGGCGTGCATCATCCGACGTGGGTGGACCCGCGCTTTAGCCTGCCGAAAATGACAGATGACGATTTGTGGCGCTATCACAATGAAAACAAGGCGGCGACGGAGACACTCATCAAGCGGCGGACGGGGTTTGGCTATGATCCGAGCGCTTTGGTGATTACCTGGGCGAGGCGGTTTGCCACCTACAAGCAGCCGGACGCGATTTTCCGGGATATCGAGCGGTTGCAAAAGCTGCTTTTGTCCACCAATCGGCCGGTGCAGTTGCTCATGGCGGGCAAAGCGCACGTGTTTGACACTGGGGCGAAGAGGTTGATTCGCCAAATTATCGGGTACATGAGCCAAGAGTTGCGTTTCCACGCCTTGTTTGTGCCTAATTATGACATGGAAATGGGGGCGGCTCTGACGCGCGGGAGCGACGTGTGGCTCAATACGCCTCGAGTGGGCGAGGAAGCCTCCGGGACTTCGGGGATGAAGGCGGCGGCCAACGGCGTGTTGCAGCTGACAACCGTGGACGGCTGGACGGCGGAGATTGACTGGTCAGACGAGAAGAAAGGCTGGGCCCTGGCGTATCCGGCGGTGACGGAGAGCTTTTTTGAGATCATGGATAGCAAGGTGTTGCCGGATTTTTACCAGCGCGACGAGGCGGGCTTGCCCAGAAAGTGGTTGCGACGGATGCGCGAGTCGATTAAAATGGCGGCGGCGTACTCGGCGGCGCGGATGATGCAAGACTATTCGGATCGGCTGTATACAATTTTGGATGAGCAAGAAGCGTAAAGTTGGGACCGATTGCGCCTCCAGAAGTACATTCCTGATGCGTGCGGCTCGCTGTCGCGGAAATGGTGTGGTTAGGCCGTTCACTCAAGTGAATGTATGTTACTACTGATTGTTTCAGACCAGCGCAAAATATTTATGCGGAGCTCAAACAGTCCTCGAGTCTTGTGACCGCCTTAATACGGCGGTCACAAGAGTCTGCGGAACTCGCTCTGATTCGCAAAAATATTTTGCTAACTGGTCTGAAACATCAAACGTTCAGTCGAGCGCATGCCTGCCCAGGCGAAACTGCCTCTTGACAAATACGATACTTTGTGGTATAATATAGGATATTTGTTCAAGAAGTTCGCTCCTGCGGTGGCGCTTGTTTAGTGGTATAATAAGGCACATGAGCGAGAATTTTTATATCACTACCACTTTACCCTATGTAAATGCGGCGCCGCATCTGGGTTTCGCCTGGGAAATTTTGACGGCGGATATCATCGCCCGAGACCGGCGGGCGCGCGGACAAAAGGTGGTTTTTAACACCGGCACGGACGAGCACGGCCAGAAAATTTGGGAAAAAGCGCGCGAGCGGGGGATGACGCCGCAACAACATGTAGACGAAATGTCGCAAAATTTTCGCGATTTACGGGAACTTTTAGACATATCGTACACAAATTTTATACGGACGACGGATGCCCATCACATGGCGGCGGCGCAAGAAATGTGGCGGCGGTGCGCCCAGAGAGGCGATATTTACAAAAAGAAGTACGCCGTCAAGTATTGCGTGGGGTGCGAGTTGGCGAAAACGGAAAGCGAGTTGGTGGACGGGCGTTGTCCTCTCCATCCGGATCGGGAACTGGAAGTGCGTGAAGAGGACAATTACTTTTTCCGTTTTTCCCGCTACCAACAGCCGCTTTTAGATTTTTACGCGAGCCACCCGGATTTTGTCATTGGCGAGGGCAAACAGAGCGAAATTGTGGCATTTGTGAAAAATGGTTTGCAAGATTTTAGCATTTCGCGGGTGGCGACAGCCATGCCATGGGGCATTCCGGTGCCAGACGACGACACGCAAGTCATGTACGTTTGGTTTGACGCACTGACCAATTACATCGCCACACTGGGCTGGCCGGAGGAGACGAGCGACTGGGACGCTTGGTGGCCAGGCGTGCAAACATGTGGCAAGGATAATTTGCGCCAGCAGGCGGCCACGTGGCAAGCGATGCTGATGTCGGCGGGGTTACCGAATAGTCAGCACATTTTGGTCAACGGTTTTATCAGCGTGGACGGACAAAAAATGAGCAAAAGTTTGGGCAATGTGATTGCGCCGGGACAATTGGTAGACCGTTACGGTCGGGAGGCGACGCGCTTGATTTTGGCTGGTTTACCGGTGTGGAGCGGGGACGTGGATATCACCTGGGCACGGCTGGACGAGTGGTACACGGCGCATTTGGTCAACGGACTGGGGAATTTGGCCAGCCGGCTGGCCAAGCTGGCCAGCACGTGTGACGACTGGCAGAGTTGGCGCGCGCCGGAGGCGCGCTCGAGCGAGCTGTTGGCGGCGTTGGAGAAGTTTGACACCAGCGGCGGCTTGCAGACAATCATAGACAGAGTCAGCCGATGTGACGCGATGCTCAGCGAAAAGAAACCTTGGCTTATCAATGATAATCGTGAGAAAGTACAAGTTTTGTCTACAATTGGCGACGTCTTTTTGCAGGCGGTGGCGGACTTGAGTATTTACATGCCGGAGGCGAGCGAGTGCTTGCTAGCGCATTTCACGGCGCCGGCGATCACGCCGCTAACACCGATGTTTCCGCGGCTGGCGAAACATTGATATACAGTTATTTTTCGTTAGATTGAGTAAAGAAAGTATACAAAATGGAGATTTTTGACACGCATTGTCACTATAATCATGAGCCACTGTGGGATAACTGGCGGGAATACTGGGCGGCGGCGCGCGCCGCCGGGGTGACGCACGCCACGGTGGTGGCCACAGACGAGGTGTCGGCGGCGCGCGCCAGGGAAATCGCGGCGAGTGATCCAGAGTATTTTGTGTTGGCTTTAGGGTGGCATCCGGAAAACGTGGACAAGTGGCTCCCGGCGCGCCGTGGGGGCGCGCCGGGAGCGGATGGCGCGAGCCAGGATATCGATGAGGCG
>JAFRKU010000018.1 GCA_017431585.1 bacterium
AGAAAGGTCAGTCATGCATACATTGCATCGACGGGCGGCTTTTTGCGGCCGCAATGGTGGGGACAAATTACAACAGACATTAAGCACAACGCATGCGCTATTGCATGTCATGGTTGGAATTATGGTGCTGATGTGTCGGATAGGTGTTTGCAGTGGGCCGCTTGCTGCGCAAGCGGCCACTATCCCGGCCGGCTATTTACCCTTTGGTAAATACGTCAAAGTTGGCAGCGCCGATTACATCAGCGGCCACGAGTTAGCGTGTCAACCAGGCAACGATTTCTGCGGCGACGGCACTACTTGGTATGAACTTGCTCAAACTTGTATTAGTTCTTTAGGTGTCACCGTCAACAACACCACCATCCTCACCATGCAAGATTTTACTAGTGCCATGTGCAACGCTTTCACCACCCCTACTGGTACCAATTACACCGTTGTCGGCACTTTGATAGACACACGCGATTACACTCCTTACGTCATCCGCAAATACGCCGACGGTCACTGTTGGATGGCGGAGAATTTAAAATTCGGCCACTGCGCCGACCAAGAATGGACAGGCTCACCCACTCACTCCTCTTTCGGCGTCATCGGCACCAATCTTTACGGTGCTTGTATCAGCCATTCATCATATGGCGATTACTATTACAGCTGGCAAGCTGCCGTCCAAGACGCCAATTCTTACTATCCCACCAACTACCAGCCATCCCAGCCTCGCCAGGGTCTATGCCCCACCGGGTGGTATCTACCTACCCAAACCGGTGATTATTCGTTCACTACCCTTTACACTGCTGTTGGCAATAATCCCTCATTTTTCCAACCTGGCAACAGTTTCAATTATTCTCATCATGCTGGAGAATACGACTCTAATGCTGAGTTGTCTAAATTCAATACTATATCCTTTTGGTGGACTTCTACCCAAAGTAGTAGCCAACTCGCATACAGATGGCTTGCCCAGCACACCAATGTAGATATAGCATCTACAGATTCGACTTTCAAAACTCGCGGTGTACCTATCCGTTGTGTCAAGCAATAGTCTCTCTTGACGCTCCATGATATAATACCACTCATGGAAACCATCAGCATCACCGACCCGCGCGCCCCCGCCGCCATGCTGGCCACTCTGCGCGCCGGCGGTCTCGTTATCGCCCCCACCGAAACCGTCTACGGCTGTTTTGCCGACGCCACCAATCCAGACAGCGTCACCAAACTCCTCGCCTACAAACGCCGCCCCGCCGGCAAAGCCATTTCCGTCGCCGTCGCCGACCAAAAAACCGCCGAGCAATACGTCTCCCTCACCGACCAAGCCCGCGCCATCTACCGCAACTTCCTCCCCGGCCCCGTCACCGTCGTCTCTGCCAGCCGCCACCTCGCCGACCGCCGCCTCGAAAGCGAATTCGGCACTCTCGGCATTCGTATTCCCGGCCACGATTGGCTTTTATCCGTCCTGCGAAGTTTCGCCTCCGCCGTCACCGCCACTTCTGCCAACGCCAGCAGCCAAAAAACGCCCTACACGATTTCAGACGTTCTCACTCGCCTTTCGTCTAAACAAAAAAATTTGATCGATTTAATAATTGACGCCGGTACACTGCCAAAAAATCCACCTTCGCTCGTCATAGATACCACCACTTCCACCCCCATCGTCATGCGCCCCAATGCCGCCATTGATCAATTTTCGTCTACAACGAATCAGACCTATCTCACTCACGACGAAACCGAAACTTACGCCCTCGCCGGCAAACTCTTACTCCAAAATTGGTCCACCCTCTGCCAGACGGGGCTCATCGTCGCTCTCGATGGCGATCTCGGCGCCGGCAAAACCACACTCACCGCCGGCTTCGGCCAATTTTTAGGCATAAACGCAATCATAAATTCACCTACGTATACGTATTTAAAAGAATATCCGTACACAAAATTTGAACATAACGGCACCCTCTATCATTTGGACGCTTGGACCATCGATCGCCCCGAATTACTCGCCGCCCTCAACCTCGATGCTTGCCAAAAACCCAGCAATTTACTCGTCATCGAATGGTACGAACAAATCGCGCCTTTTTTCCAACCGCGCGTACCCCTGTTACACCTAAAACTTCGCGTCACCGACCAAACTTCGCGCAGTATCACCATGGAGGCACAGCCGTGACCCGTATCCTCGCCTTTGACACCAGTTGCGATGATACCTCCGCCGCCGTGGTCGATACCCACGTCATTTTAAGCAACGTCGTCTCTTCCCAAATCGCCCTCCACCAACCCTACGGCGGCGTTTTTCCCACCGTGGCTAAACTCGCCCACCAACAAAACATCGCCCCCGTCTGCCAACTCGCCCTCCGGCGTGCCCATCTCACCCCCGCCGATCTCGATGGCGTCGCTGTCACCGTCGGCCCCGGCCTCGCGCCAGCCCTGGAAATCGGCATCACTTTCGCCCGCGATTTCGCTGCCCAACATCACTTGCCCCTTATCGGCGTCAATCACCTCGAAGGCCACCTACTCTCGCCGCTGCTGACTAGAAACAGTGCCCAAAAAACGCCTCTTCAACCGCCTTTTCCCGCCGCTACCACTTTGGGACTTATTGTTTCAGGCGGCCACAGCGAATTCATCCATCTTAAAAACTTCGGCGATTACACCCTTTTGGGCACCACTCTAGATGACGCCGCCGGCGAATGTCTCGACAAAATCGGTCGCATGCTCGGCCTCGGCTACCCCGCCGCCCCCGTGCTCGAGCAACTCGCACTCGAAGGGGACGCCAGCCGCCACCCTTTTCCCCTCCCCCTCACCACCCGCCACGATTACCACTTAAGTTTCTCCGGCCTCAAAACCTTCGCTCGCAATTTGATCACCAAACTCCAAACCAACCAAGGCGGTCCCCTCACCCGCACCCAAATCTGCGATCTCGCCGCCGCCGCCCAAGCCGGTGTCGTCCGGCATCTTCTCTATAAGCTCACAAAAATCCTTGATTCGCCGGACTTTGCTGGCAGCAATACCGTCCGCCACCTCTTTTTGGGCGGCGGCGTCGCCGCCAACCTCTACCTACGCTCTCAGTTGCGCGCGCTTGCGCGCGCGCGCCGCTTTCACCTGCACACCCCCGTCACCAAACGTCTCTGTGGCGACAACGCTGCCATGATCGCCTTGCCCGCCGCGCTCCAATTGAGCGATCGCGCGCCCCACAGCAATCTGGCGCTCGATCGCCAGCCCGCCCTTGATTTGTAAAACTTCACCCCCTTTGCCAAACTTCACGAAGTTTCACTTTGTAAGCGAAGTTTTACCGCCGCGACACAGCTTTGGCGCTCCGCAGCTCATCGATCTCTTTTTGAAAATCTTCCACGCTGTCAAAATCGCGATAAATCGAGGCAAAAAGTAAATAAGACAGCGCGTCCAATTTTTTCAGCTTCCCCAGCGCCATGTTCCCCACCTCCAGTGTCAAAATCTCACTTTTGCCCGACAAGCGCAACTCTCGCTCCACCTCGCCCAACAAATTTTCAATCGCCTCGCGCGACACTGGCCGCTTCCAGGTAGCCTTCACAATCCCCCGCCGCAATTTGTCCCGGTCATAATTCTCGCGCCGTCCGTCTTTTTTGATGACTTTGATCTCAATATCTTCCACCCGCTCATAAGTGGTAAACCGCCGCCCACACCGTTCGCACCGCCGTCGCCGCCGCACCGCTTCATTGTCTGGCGTTTCGCGCGAATCCAGCACCACCCCCTGCAAACAGTGGCAGTACGGGCATTTCATAGGTGCTCGCCCACCGTTTTCAACTCCGCAATCATCACTTCCGCCCGCGCCTGCTGACTATCCGTCATGTAAGCTTTCAAGGTTTTGTACTCATCCATAAATTCTTGATTCACCGCCGAAATATTCTCCGTTTGATCACCTGCCGTCGCCTCGCCGGCCGCCACTTGCGTGTTGGCCGCCAGCAAGTAAGCATGTGCCTTATTAAGCGTAGCAAAGGCCAAATCATTCTTACCCGCCGTAAACAGCGACCAACTCGCCGCCAGACGTTTTTGCGCGTAAGCCATCCGCATAGCCGCCTGTTGTTCCCGCGGCGTCAGCTCCAGCTCCAGCCGATCCACCGCCACCACCACCGGGTAAAAAACGTGATCCGGCAAGATTTTTCGATCAAAATACAGCACCCGCTCGCTCTCACGGATTGCCGGCGACGGCCCTTGCATCGCCGTCAGAAGCGAAATCGCAAAAATCAAGCCCCCGATCAAAAGAACGGACACTGCATACCACCGGTAAAACTTTTTGTTTTCCAGCATTGGCGCATATTATATCATACTTTAGCACCATTTAGCCAACCAATCGTAAATTCCCAAAAAAGCCAGCACCAACCATCCGTGCCGACCTTTTGCCAACCGTGCCCCAAGAGGGAATCGAACCCTCATGAGCGTAAAGCTCACCAGATTTTGAGTCTAGCGCGTCTACCAATTCCGCCATCGGGGCAAGACTCCCGCCTATTATACCACACTTTCGCGACTTTTAGCACGCAAATTCGCCCCGCCCACCGCTCACTCACACTATGATATAATACGCTCGTCATGATCAAAATCGTCCAAAACTACCGTGATTTCCTCGCCGCTCTTTTTACCAGACGCACCCGCACTTTTCCGCCCATTCCCCGCCCCTATAGCATCCCACCCACCCGCAAATTCCAACCCCTCCCCACCGGCCCATCGCTCACTACTCTCTTCCTCACCATCTGGGGCGTGTGGCAAATTTCCCTCTCCACCATCAATTATTACCAAGCGCGCGCCAGCCTCTGGCGCCACCCCGAAGCCCATCTCTCCAGCACTTCCCCCTTGCTCCAAGCCATCGCCGCCGCTTCCCAGGCCAGCCCCGCCGCTTCGCTGCCCTAAACTTCGCCCCCAGCTGCCAAACTTCACGAAGTTTTACTAATTATACGAAGTTTTGTCCCGACAACCATCGTTTTTGTCCACACTTTCCCCCAAAGTGTAGACAACCCCCGCCCGTTTTATCTTGAAAAGCCCGCTAAATCGCGTGCGTCATGTCCAAATCGGCAAACCGCATCTTATTGCCAATGAAAGCCACGTCCGTGTCACCCACCGGGCCATTGCGATGCTTAGCCACCTTGACACTGACAATATCGCGCTGGTCGTCGTTTTTGCGGTACAAGAAAATCACCACGTCCGCATCCTGCTCAATCGAACCCGACTCGCGCAAGTCAGACAACTGCGGCGCCTTGTCACCCCCGCGATTTTCTACCTGCCGACTCAGCTGTGACAGCGCCAGCACCGGAATTTTCAGCTCCCGAGCAATGTTTTTCAGCCCCTGAGAAATCTCCGCCACCTCCTGGACGCGGTTGTCCTTTGTCCGCCCGTGCGCCAGCTGTAAATCGTCCACCACCAGGAAATCGATGTGCTGTTGCATCATCAGCCGCCGGGCTTGCGTCCGCATATCATAAATCGAAAGCCCCGGTGTATCGTCAATAAATATGTCAGCCTCCGCCAGCACCCCCATCGCTTCAGACAGCTTCGGGATGTCAAAGTTCGCGTCCAACCGCCCAGTTTTGAGTTTGAAAGCGTCCACGTCCGCCTGGTTCACCAGCAACCGATCCACCAGTTCATCTCGTGACATTTCCAGCGAAAAAAACGCCACCTTTTTCTTTTGTTTGATCGCCAAATTACTGGCGATATTTAGAGCAAAAGCCGTTTTCCCTGTCGCCGGGCGAGCCGCCAAAATAATCAAGTTGGAAGGCAACATGCCGGACAAAATATTGTCCACATTCGTCAAGCCCGTGGGCAAACCTTGAAATGCCGCGCCCGAGCGGCGAATTTGTTCAATCCGGTTGAAACTTTCTTCCAACGTATCCTTAATGTGCACGAAGTTTTTGTTATTGCGCGCCATCGAGACCGCGAAAATCTCTTGCTCCACGCTGTCCATCACATCGGTGACAGATTTACTATCGTCAAAAGCCTGCTGCGCCATATCGCCACCCAATGTGATTAATCGGCGTCTAGTGGACATATCGCGCACAATTTTAGCATGCGAAACCACGTTGGCTGCTGTCATCGCTTCATTGGCCAGCTCTGCCAACTTGGCGCTGCCGCCTACTTTGCGCAACTCCTGATTTTTTTTCAGCTGATCAGCCAGCGTCACCACGTCAATCGGAGCGTTGTTTTCATACAATTGGCGCGCCGCTTTGTAAATCAGCTGGTGCTCCACCGCATAAAATTGCGATTCATCCACGATATCCGCCACTCTGGCCATCGCTTGCGCATCAAATAAAATCGCGCCCAAAAGCGATTTTTCCGCTTCCAGATCTTGTGGCGGCAGCTTGACGTCAGCCATATCAACCCACGCTTAGCACCACTACTTCCGTTTCCTCCGGCATTTTGCCTCGGTCGTCCACTACCAGTTTCGGTACCGGTTGCGGCGCAATCCCGTATTCATTAAAAAATGTGTCCAAAGTAGCAATATCATTGCCTTCGGTCAAGTCTTTTTCATCACGCTCACCCAAGCGATAATGCATCGGGATAAAGTATTTCGGCTCAATTTGTTTCATCACCGCCACTGCCCCTTTGGCATCCAGCGTATAAGTGCCGCCCACCGGACACAGCAAAACGTCCACGCCACCAATGCGCGAAATTTGCTCATCAGTCAAGCTTTTTTGGCCCAAGTCCCCCAAGTGACAAATGCTGATCCCGTCCATCAAAATAGTATAAATGATATTGCTCCCCCGCAGCGCCCCCTCTTGCTCGTCGTGCCAACTTTCCACGCCAAACACCGATACACCGCACTTTTCGTACTCACCGGCATACTGGATGACCATCTGTTCGCCGTTGCCCGGCTTGACGCGATACGTGGCGTTGTGATCCGTGTGTCCATGCGACACCGTCACGATGTCTGCACTCAATGACGCCGATAAATGGCCGTAATTTTCATTAAACGGGTCCGTCACCAGCGTCGCTTGTTTGTTTTTAAGTTTAAAACACGATCTGCCCAAATACGTAATTTCCATGGTGTCCTTTCGCTTGCTCGCCCTATTATACCACGCCCCCGCCCCGCCCGCACCCCCACTTCTGGCCATTTTGGCGGCGCCTCAAAACTCCGCATCTTTCCCCAAACTTCGCGAAGTTTTACCATTGATACGAAGTTTCTTACTCCAGCCTAGTAATCCGCGCGTAACCATTGCCTGTTTTACTGCAGTCCGCCGTCGCCGTCGCGCTCACACACGTGTTGCTGATGGTATATGTCCCCGCATCACTCGACGTGGCGCACGAGTAGCAAGTCATGTGTTTGGTTACGTCACCATTGGATACCAGATGAGACGAGTTGATGTAACCAGACCCGCCACCAGCACCTGCAATACCAGTGCTATTTGTCGCATGGCTACCGGTAGCGCCACCGCCATACCAGCCACCGCCACCACCGTTAGCTCCCGTTGCTCCTTGGCCAAACGTCCCCACTACCGCCCCCGAACCACCGGCAGTTTGCGTCCCGCCATAAGCACCCACCGGCGGGCTTTTGATTGATGTGCCCTTATTACCAATATAGCCCCCGCCCGCCCCGCCGCACCCACCATATCCTCCCCCAACATGTCGATAGGCTCCTCCGCCTCCGCCCGCCACGATGATAATATTGTCTCGATTATTTGTCAGTGTCGGCAATAAGCCGGCCATAGTCGCCACATGAGTTGCGCCACCTCCAGCCCTACCTTGGTGATCGCCAAAACTGTAAGCACCAGCTGCCCCGCCACCATTATAACCCCCGCTGGCCGACCAACTATTATTGTGTCCCACATAAATATACAATGATTGGTCGTCGGCAAACGAAATAATACCCGTCGCATAGCCGCCATAACCGCCATATAATTCATAATATGAACTACCTTGCGAGCCCCACACCTGCAGCTGGTAAGTCTTGCCCGCGCACGCCGTAAATTGTTGCACACTACCAGTATAAGCAAAATCTCGCGACTCACCCACCAGCATATAGTCACAATTTACCGGCACCACCGCTTTAAATTTATTGTCACTCGAAGTTTTAGTATATTTAATACCACCGATCTGGACAAACGCTCCCAAAGGCAAACTTCCCACCGGTCTGGTGGCCGCGCCCGCCGGGCGCGGCCCACCTGCAAACTCCAGGCCGATACACATCAGTAATAAAATTTTTCCAACCATGAGCCAAGTCGAATGACTGGCCGTATTTATTACCGATGTATCCACTCTTTTCCCCGCAAAGCGGCCGCCAAAAGCCGCCCGTCGATGCAAACTTTGCATGACTGACCTTTCTGTTTCCAGTCTGACAACGAAGACTCTATACAAGTAGAGCCCCGAGGGGTTCAACATTGCCGCATCGCGCGGCAGACCTCAGGACTCTACTAATCCGCACGATGCATAACAGCCAACACCATCCGTTATCACGAACAGTGCCACTTGTAGTTGAACCACGAACATTATACCACACCCCTTGACAAATTGCAAGCTACATGCTAAAACCCACCTTATGCTCAACATTTATCCGCCTTGTACCAATGTTCTCTCGTCCACATCCACTAGGATTGCTTTTCCAAAAAAACCTTGATATCAAGTCGTTAACAGCTGACGAATTGCACGAACGCTTTGCCCGCGCCAGTGCCCAAATAGACAGTGGTGAGACTGTCCCAGCCGAGCAAACCATGCAACGTCTGAGACAGAAGTATCACCTCCAATGACCTATTCCGTCCATTTCACCAACCAAGCCCAAACGGATGTAGACAATTGTCTAGGTTACATCGAAACAGTGCTTTTCAATCATACCGCTGCTAAATTGCTCGAGCGGCGAATTGATAGCGCTCTCGACTCCCTCGCCGCTTTCCCCAATGCCTACACGCTCGTCAAATTCGAGCCCTGGCGGTCTCGGGGTTGGCGCCAAATTCCCCTCGGCAACTATCTCATGTTTTACGAAGTTCGACCCGCTCAAAAAACAGTCTATATCACAGCTTTTCTTTATGGCGCCAGAGACTTGCCCACCATTTTGAGTCAGCGTGAACCAAAGTTATAGTCGCCTGACAAATGTGATTTCTTTGTCAGTACATTGTCAGTACAATGTCCGTACAAAAGACTCCACGCAGGAATAATTATTTCAAGCGAGTAGTGTGCGCTTGTCTGCCCGCCTCGAGACTAATTTTTGGCTGGATCACCGTCCGCGCCCCCATTGTCACCTATGGTATAATACACACATGCAAAAATCGCGCTGGAGCGAATACGCCATCGTCATCGGTTTAGGCCTCGTCATCGCCATGGGCATCACTCTTTTCCTCTATTGGCGCGACGACAGCACACCTGGCACCACCCCCACTCCCACCCCCGCCGCCAGCGCACCCCCTGTCACCCAACTCCCAGACAAACAAGCCGCCCCCATCGAATTCCTCGTCCCCGAAGACCAAAGCGTTTTCGAACAAAAAGCCCTCACCGTCACCGGCCACACTTTTCCCGACTCACCAGTGGTAATTTTCATGGGTGAAAAGGACTTTTTAGTCTACAGCGACGCCACCGGCGCCTTCAGCCTCGATCTCAATTTGGACTCCGGCGCCAACCAACTCACCGCCACCGTCGTCACACCAGATGGCGAAAGTTTTTCTGATTCCCGCCTGGTCGTCTACACCAATAAATCCCTGGAAGAAATCCTACTCACCGAGCAAGAGCTCCTCGAGGCCGACCAGCAGCAGCCCACGCCTTGACAAAATCTCTCACTCGTGATACAATTCACCTGACATTCATATGCCAAGAAAAGTGACAGCCGCATTTTTTTCGTTTTTTGTTGTATTTTTGTGTACATTTGCCCCTGTCAGCGCCCAAGACGCCAGCGATAGCGGCGAAATGTTGGCCATCGGCAAAAAAACCGACGACGCCACCGCCGAAAAAAGCAATCAAATTCTGCAAAATTTGGAAAATTTAGTCAAGGACACCGGCACCAGCAATATCATTCGCACCCAATATGACGACGTCACCACGCACGCCCGCGGTTTCATCGGCCAAGTCACCGCTCTCAAAGAAGATTCTTTCAAAGTTGTCACTCCTGACGACGAAGAAATGCTGATTGCTCCAGATAAAAGTACCACTTTGGTCAAAAAAGGTGATACCACCACCGGCGAAGGCCTCACCTTGGCTGACTGGATTAGCATCAATGATTGGCTGGTCATCATTGGTATCCAAAACGGCGACAATTTTCAGCCTCGCCGCATCATGATTTCCAGCGATAGCCTGGAGCCATCGGTCACTTTCGTCCGCCGCGGCCTGGTTAAAACCGCCACCACCAGCAAACTGGATGTCTCCATTCTAGGCGAACAAACTACCGAAACATTCGCCCTCACCAAAACCACCAATCTGGTCGACGCCGACAACGAAACCATCACCACCAAAGATCTGCCCGCCGAAACGCCAGTTTTACTCATCGGCACCATGAAAGCCGACAAAAAAGCCCTCCAGACGTTGCGCAAGCTCGATTCGCCCGCCACCGAATCTAGCGGCGAGGCCCGACTATGACACTAGACGAATTTAAAACATTTTGCCAAGAAAAATACGATGCAACAGCATTATATTTATGGGATGATCTTGACGCTTGCGTCTGGCGCCACCATGCAAACGGCAAATGGTTTGCCATTTATCAACGCGTGCGCGCTGACCACTTGAGCCTCGAGCACGCCAGTGAATTTTACGATCTGATCAATGTCAAAATCGAACCAGAACTCCGCGACGGTTTGCTCGCCCAACCAGGTTTTCTACCAGCCTACCGCATGAACAAAAACCACTGGATCAGCTTTTTGTTGAATGACAAACGCATCAACAACGAGCAAATCGCTGCTTTAGTATCGCTCAGCTGGCACCTCACCAGCCACCATCCCACATAATCGCCCTGGCTGCCCTATCTCATTGCCTCCCAGTACCTCCCGCACCCGCGTTGCTTCGTCATCAAAGCCAAACTTCGCGAAGTTTTGTTTTCCATACGAAGTTTTGCCCCACCGTTATCATCGGCAAGACAAACACTTATCCTCCCCGTCGCGGGCACTAATTTCCCCACCGCTCACCTGGGCCAAGCGGTGACACGAAATATCTCCTATCGCACATACAGTTGTGCCCCAGGCGTTCCGCCTGGGGCACAACTGGTCTGGCCCGGGCTATAAGCCCGGGCCAGCTCCCCGGCCCCATTATTCAATCGCAATCTGCGTGCTTTCCGGCAGTTTCTCCTGCTCTGTCACTTTTGGTACTGACAATGTCAGGACACCATTTTTGAAAGCTGCGTGCACATCTTCACGTTTCACGTCATCGCCCACATAAAAACTTCGCGAGCATTGACCGTAAAAACGCTCTCGGCGCATGAAGCGACTGTGTTCGTCGCCCTCGTCGTGGCTTTGCGTGCTCTCCGCCGACACTTTCAAGTAACCATCGGCCAAATCCACCTTGACGTTTTCCTTCTCAAATCCCGGTAAATCCATCTCAATGACGTATTTATCCTTTTTCTCTTTGATATCAGTTTTCATCAAAGCGTTTGTCCCGCTGGCGAAAATGTCCCGATCGAAAAAGTCATCGAACAAATCGAAATCCCTATTGCGTCGCGGTACCAATCCATAATGTAACATACGTTACTCCTTTCTTTTCTAACTTTCGCTGCCTCATTTGGCAACTGCCACTATTATAACACCATTTTTAGCAATGTCAACACCCAATTGCTAGTTCTGCTAAAATTTCTTCAATTTCCGTCTCACCAGCTCAGCTGTCTGTACTCACCAAAAAACGCCCCTTTAGGCGCACCGCATATCGTGAGATCAAATAGCAAACAGTAACTTGATTTGGTGACAAACCGGCACCCGCGGCACTGCTAGCCTGCGGGATTTGGTAAAGTATTTTCCAGTGGATTGCTCCACTGGGGAAAAAGGAGGTCGTGAAACTCCAAACCCTTCTCCTTAGAAAGGAGGTGATCCATCTGCACCTTCCAGTACAGATACCTTGTTACAACTTAGTCCTCATCATCAACCT
>JAFRKU010000019.1 GCA_017431585.1 bacterium
TCACCACCGACGGCTTGCTCCATGTCTACCATCGCCTCTTCGAGCTCGAACTGGAATATCTAGAAGACACCAAATTTTTGCCCCTGATGCAAGACATGCTCACCGGCACTTGGCAACAGCTGCAAACTGAATTGGCTGCCAGCACCAATGATGACAAGTCCCAAAGTTTATTACGGCTGCAACAATATTTATCCCTGCCGCTTGCCATCGTCCGCAGCCTCGATTACTCCACTGAAAACGAGTATTCCACCACGCCGCGGGCGTATTTTCAGGCACTCGACGCCAGCGTTGTCGAGCAAAACTTAGCCAACTTGACCGCCAGTTTACCAGCCGACATGGCCGCCGCCGCGCAAGATGAACTCACCAAAGTTCTCGCCGCCGACCAAGTGACTAACTCGGCTTTCACCGGCCAGCTGCATGACTACACCCAATACACGCCCCGCTCGCACTACAATAAAAACGCGCTCGGTCAAGCTTATTTTAAAGCCATGATGTATTTGGCGCGCATGAATTTTGCCACCAGCAATCCAGACGAGCAGCTCAACATCCGCCAAACCTACGACGCACTCAATCTCGTCGCCGCGCTCTCCGCTAGTCAGCAATTGGCTACCTGGCGCCGCATCACCCAACCGCTCAATTATTTAGTGGGCAACAGCGACGATTTATCCGTGGAAGACTATTTAAATTTTGCCTCCACCGTCCAAACGCCCGCCGACGCCGCCGCGCTCCTGCCGCAAATTCGCGCCCTGCAAAAGCCGCAAATTATGTCGGCCGCGCTCATCATCGATCCGGCCGCCTCCAAGTCCGCAGTCCAAGACAGCGCTCAAGCCTTCGCCCTCTTTTCCCAACGTTTTACGCCCGACGCCTACATTTTCTCCAACTTGACCCAGGGCGACGAAGCCGCCGATCCGGGCACCGGCGAAAAATTGCCTTCCATGACGACCGCACTGGCCGTGCCCACTGCTTTGGATAGCAACCAAACCGCCGCCACCAAATTGTCCGCTTGGGTCAAAACCAATTATCCTCAATCGCAAAATGTTTTCGCCAAAAACTTGCACCTGCTGGAAAACGAATTCGCCAGCTGGGGCGACACCGACTGGTCGGCCAATCACTACATCGGCTGGTTGCAGCTACTCAATACTTTAGACGACGGCAAACCGCTCGCTACAGTGGATCCCTCGGCTTGGGCAGACAAGGAGTTGAATACCTATTTAGGCTCGTACACCGAACTCAAACACGACACCTTACTTTACGCCAAACAAAACTACGCCGAAATGGGCGGTGGTGGCGATGACTGCGAAGTCTTGCCCGTGCCTTACGGTTACGTGGAAAACAATCCCACCTTTTTCCGCCGGCTCGCTGACCTGACCAACGCCAATCTCAATTGGCTCGCCCGCTCCGGTTTGGAAGTCAAAGATGACAACCAGCCTTCTTGGTACAATGGCGACGCGCCTATCACTTGGCGCCTGGAAAGTTTCGCTCGCGATCTAGATTTTTACCAGCAAATCATCACCGCTCAAAATGACAATGTCTCGCTCGGCGAAGAGGATTACGAGCGCTTACGTCACAGCTTTGGCCAGCTGGCCTATCTTCTCACGCCCGTTTTCAATGTCGAGCAAACCGAACGCATGGCTCGCTCAGCCCTGGTAGCCGATATCCACACTGACCTCATCGGCCAGCAAATTCTTTATGAAGCCAACGCCGTCCCGGACGAAATTTTCGTCGCTATCGATGACGTTAATGGCCGCCGACTGGTGCGCGGTTTGGTGTACAGCTATCGCGAATTCACCGACAGCCTCACCAATCGTCTCACCGACGAGCGCTGGTGGCAGGATGTTTACACCGCCGATGGCCAGCGTGATACTTTGCCAGCCAGAGCCGCTTGGTGGACGCCGTACTTTGGCCAATGACTGGCCACGGCCGCGGTTGTCCCGCACCATGCTCTGGCGCACGACCTGATCGAAAACTTGCTCGCCCAAGTGCCATGCGATCAACTGGATCAAGTGATCCTCGTCAGCCCCGATCACTACCAGCAAATTGTCTCGCCAGCTACCATGCTCACCAATGCCCGTGGCCAAGAGTTTTTGGCGCGCCACTGGCGCACTCGGCCATTGCTGTCCACCGTTCAAATTGACGCTGGTCAAGTCGCCCACGAACACGGCCTCACCGTTCCGGCTCAAACGCTCGCTGCTACTTGTCCCGACCTGGATATCATTCCTTTTGCTTTGCGCCAAAACCAAGAAGCTCTATCGGCTGCTCAAACTTTGGGTCAAGCCATCGCTCGTCAGCCGCGCACCCTGTTGCTTATCAGCTCCGACTTTTCCCACCACGGCGATCTGAGCCAAACGCTCGCCCACGACGCTGCATCGCTCCGCACGCTCCAGTCGTTCACCACTCAAACAGTCGTTAACGACACATTTGTTTCGCCCGCCACTTTTGCTGCCGGCATTCACAATGATTGCGCTGCTTGTTGGTACGCTGCTTGGGGTTATTTCGGCCGCGCGCCCCGCTTTTCTCTCGTGGCCAATCGCAACTCCACCGATTACGGCGGCGCCGAAAGCGAAATCACCAGCTATGTCACCGGCTGGTTCTGGTAGCCGTCTTTTAACCTATTTTTAACATTGTGTGATATAATCATTCACATGAGCCAAGAAGAACTTCGCCACGAATGGAAAATCGCTATCAGCCGCGCTGACGTGGTGGCCTTGCGCTCCCGTTTACTGCTACTGGCCACGCCCGATCCTTACGCCGTGGGCGATCATGGTCTCTATTTCATCCGGTCGCTGTATTTCGATTCTCCCGAAGACCGCGCTTTGCGCGAAAAACTTGATGGTGTGGCTCACCGTGAAAAATTTCGTATCCGCTATTACAATCGTGACACCAGCTTCATCCAACTGGAAAAAAAGAGCAAGTGGGACACGCTGGGCAACAA
>JAFRKU010000020.1 GCA_017431585.1 bacterium
AAATTACAACTTAGGGCTAAGAGAGCAAACAGTATTCCCGGAGATTACTTTTGAGGATGCTTCGGTTCTTCATGGTCTTGAGGTTACGTTTATAATTATCGGCTGCTTTACGGTCGAGGGCGGCTTGGTGCTCGCCGTTCTGGCGTGCCTCTAATTGAAGATCTTTGCCCTCCTGGCTTCTGCCAAGGAGGGCTTTTTACTGTTGCCGCTTCTATTTGACCGCCACCGCGCGTCCATTTCATGGTATAATACCTCTCATGAAAACGATTTCCGCCTGGCTTTTGCAACTTTTAGTCGCACTCAATGGTTTCACCGGTAATATCGGCGTCACTATTATCGTTTTTACGCTGGCTTTTCGCGGTTTACTCCTGGCTCTTACCTGGCGCTCGCATCAATCGCTGCAAAAAATCAAGGAATTAGACCCGCAAGTTCGAGAATTGCGCGCTAAATACCAAGATGACCAGGCTAAACTCAACCAGGCGCAACTCGAACTCTATCAAAAATACAATGTTAACCCCGCTAGCGGCTGTCTGCCGCAAATCCTCCAAATTATCATGCTCATTATCTTCTATCGGGCGCTCATGAGTCTTCTAGGGCAAGAAAACCTAGTAAATACGGGCTTTTTGTGGTTTGATGTCACTACATCTGACCCACTTCATATTATCCCGATTTTGGCCGCCGCTGCCCAGTTGTTCCTTTCGGTGATGACGCTGCCTGGCGGCGAAGTTCGCGACCTTGTCCCCAATGATTCCCAATCCAAAAAAGTCCAAGCCGCCAATCAAAAAGAAGAGGATACCGCTGCGATGGCCGCTACCATGCAAAAACAAATGCTTTTCATGATGCCGTGTATGACAGGCGTGATTGCCTGGAGTTTGCCTGCTGGCTTAGGTCTCTACTGGATTGTGAGCACCATTTTCTCTATCGGCCAACAAGCTGCTATTTCCGGTTGGGGCGGAATTACTTTGTATTTTAAACGATTGATCAATGTTTTTTCTAAAAAAGAAGACAAAAATTGATCATTGAAAGGTCATATGGACATTGAAAACTACTTGCGCCAACTGCTCAATTTATTGGGTTTTGATAATTTTTCTATGGAAACTGCCACCGATGAAACTCAATTGCAACTCCACATTGAGCTACCAGAAAACGAATCTGGTATTCTCATCGGCCGTCACGGCGAAACCATTACTGCTTTGCGTCGGATCGTCCGCACCGCTTGCGCCGACGCCCTCACTGATAGGCGCCTGACTATTACCGTTAACGACTATCGCGACCAACGTGAAGACAAAATCCAATCGCTCATTGAGCGCGGCGTGCGCAAAATTGAGCGCACCGGCGAGCCTTTTTACCTCTATCGTCTCAACGCCACCGAACGCTTTTTCGCCCACAATCTCATCTCCACCGATCCCGATTTACAATCATACACTAGTCACTCTGTAGACGACGAACTCGGCCAACGTGTCCTTGTGATTGAAAAAAAGACGGATTAATTCATGTCACACTTGCATTTTCGCATTAAAACCGACGGCGGCTCTCGCGGTAATCCTGGCGCCTCCGCCTGTGCTTTCGTCTGCTGGCTCGATGATCAAGACGAACCCCTACTCCTCCACCAAGCCGGCCAATATTTAGGTAAAAAAACCAATAACCAAGCCGAATACCACGCCGTCATCGCCAGTCTCGACTGGCTCGCCAGCTATTTTGACCACTATCACCTTGATCCCAGCCAAGCCAGTGTCGACTGGTTCGCCGATTCCACTCTCATTGTTGAGCAATTGCTCGGCCACTGGAAAATTAAAAACACCGGTATGAAGGCCTTGCACGATATCGCCCTCCAAAAACTCCACCGCCTCGGCCTGGCCCACTACGATTTCACCTATATCCCCCGAGAGCAAAATACTCAAGCCGACGCCCTCGTCAACCAAGTTCTCGACGAACAAGCGGACATCGCCACCCAAGGGCTAGATTTATCTGCCACTGACTAAAACGGTTGCCAAATCTGCCTCAATTTGCTAAAATAGACAAGACATGTCCGGATATTTGGTGACTGAAATCACCGGGAACTTGCCCAAAATTCTCATTTTGGCCGATTGTCCCGAGTTTGCCCAACAAATCGCCACGCTTTACTACGAGCGCAATTTCGCCACGCAAATTTTCACCTATCGCCAGCTCCAGGCCAAAAAAAACCGCCGCCAATTCGAAGATACCACCTATTACAAAATCATCTGCCTGGTGAATCTCACCGGTCACCACTGGAGCCTCGCTCAAATCCGCCAACTCCTCGCCTCCCGCTTTGAACCCATGCTTTTTCTTGCCCGCTTCGATCTCACCTCGGACGTTGACAACCTCGCCACCCACAACTGGTACCAGGCGTGCAAACTCCAGTACCAGCAACTCATCGGCCTCCACTCCACCTTCCCCAAAGCCAATCTCTTGCTCATCCGCGACCTCCTTTTGACCGAAAAATGCTATCATCCCGCCTTTTCCTTTATCTTCCGCCACTTCCCTCAGCAAATTATCACCAATCCTGGTCTCGAGTTTTCTTTCGTTAGCTCCGCCAGTTTCCTCGCCCAAATCAAAAACCAACTTTTCGCCCCCTGTACCGGCGAACGCCTCTATTTCGTCGCCCACGCCATTTCCAGCCGTCGCCTCGTCCAAACCCTCGCCAGCCTTTTTGATGCCCGCTATCGCACTCAGACGGTCACTTGTCCGCCTGTAGACTTTTCTTTCCCCTTTGACTACCAAACGCTCTCCGGCCCCAGCGATCTCAATTTACTCACCGAAAACTATTTGCAACCCTATCTTTTGCCCCCTGCTCCCGTCCGGTCCACCGCCACCTCGCCTGCTTCGCAGTCCCCCTTTCAGTCCAGTCGAGCCCTCTCGTCGCCACCTAGCAATAAAAAAGCTCAATCCGTTAGCACCCTCCAGGCGGCAACTGCTGGCAGCTCCGCTCCACGTGCGGCCGTCCAGGCGAAAAACGTGCCACACGTGCGGCCGTCTCGAGGAAAAAACGATTCTAAAAACGCTCTCCCAGATCAAAAAACCGCCTCTCGGCCAGCTAAAACTGCCTCCTCTCGCTCCAGTGCCGTCACTCACAATGACTTGCTTAAATCCGTCGCTCACACCACCGCTCGCGCTCCCAAGCCCGGCCAAGTTGCCACCATCGCCGCCCGCAAAACTCACGCTCGCCAGATCTTGCGCGACGCCAAAAAACTCCTCACCACCAAAGCTACCCCCGCCTCCCCAGTCAACGCTCAAACCACCTCTTCCCCCGTTAGCACCCTCCAGGCGGCAACTGCTGGCAGCTTTGCTCCACGTGCGGCCGTCCAGGCGAAAAACGCGCCACACGTGCGGCCGTCTCGAGGAAAAAACGTTACTTCTGCTGACGCCGCCGACCTTTTCAACATCCTTGATAATCCCCGCGTCCGCGCCAGCACCAAAGTCAGCGACCGCTCCCTCCAAGCGGCCTTTCCCATGCTTCGCACCGCCGAAAGCATGGCTAGACAAAGTGCCACCTCTCGCGGCCGCCAGCCCACGCCCCCTCACTCTCGTCGCACTGTCTCGTCCTTCTCCTGGCGCCAGTTCGTCCACGACTTTTCTTGGCAAACTCGTTTTCAGTGGCTCCGCCACCAACTCACTCACTCTTCCTCTTCGCGCCCCTCTCGGATCTATCGCCGTTATCTCGCTGGCTTTGTCACCCTTCTTGTCGCCCTCGTCTTCATTTTCGTCTTCGCCGTCCAGCCTCATCTGGCCCGTCAAGCCGCCAGTCAAGCTCTCTCCGCCTATTTTGCTACCTGTCACGATGTCGACTCCTGTTTCACCCAGTTGCCCGCCGATTCGCTTGCCACCTTTAGCCTCATGAAAAATTCCACCCTGCTCGAGCTCGCCACCCAAATTGACCATCTCAGCCAAAATTGGGCCAAGCTCCATACTCAATTACACGCCTATACCGCCACCGTTTTCCAAAATCAAGCCGGTCAGCCCAGCGACGAACTCGCCGTCATCGCCCAAACGCTCGCCACCGCCCAGGATGTCAGCAAACGCACCGCTACTGCCCTCGCGTCCGCCCACGCCGAACTTAATCAGTTGGCTACCACCGACCAAATCGGCACTTTTCAAGCCGTCTTGAAAGAAGTTGACGATCAATTGTCACTACTTAGCGATTATCTGGGTTTTTGGCAAGCCCTTGCCCTACCTGGCGCCCACCAAATTACCCTGGTGCAGCTGGATAATCACACTCCTCGCACCGGCGGCGGCACCGTCGTTGGCTTTGATAATTTGGTCATG
>JAFRKU010000021.1 GCA_017431585.1 bacterium
ATCAGCGCGCCGATGGCGTCTGGGTAGTACCGCTGACACATTTGGGGCCGTGAGAGCTTAAAATAGTTGTTTCGCCCAAGTCTTGACGGTCTGCGCGCGCAAAAATGATTGCAAGTCCGCTAGATCTTGGCGTTGGTCCCAAGCATCAACAATATGTTCGTATGAGACGGTCATAGGGGTATTATACCACACATCTCTAGATATATCGCCATTTAATCGCTCACAGCTTCTCGGTTGCTTCTCGCAACTCATCCACCGCCGCCCCGAAATCCGCCGCTTGCCACACGTAACTGCCCACGCACACTTGATCCACGCCGTGCGCCGCCAGATGAGCCATCTGTTCCGGCCGCACCCCGCCGTCCACGCTCGCCTCGATATCCAGCCGTAAATCCGCTCTCATGCGAGCCAACTCATGCAACTTGCCATACACTCGCTCGTCAAAACTCTGGCCCTGTCGCCCCATCGGCACCGCCAGCAGCAATACCTGATCCAGCTGCTCCCACACGTCTTCATCGATACTCTCCAACGGCGTCTCCACGTCTAGCGCTAGCCCCGCCTGCCAATGTTGCTCCCGCACAGCCTTGACAAACGCCGCCTGGTCGCTCATCCGCTCCACTTGCCCCACGATCGCTCGCACCGGCAAATGCTCCTTCTGCGCCAAAATTTCCCACACGTAATCCAGCGGATCTTGCGTCATCAAATGAAAATCCGCCTTCAAATGGCCAAAATCCACTTCAATCAGATCATAAGGCGTCACCGTCAGCTGCTCCGCCAACTGACCGTCAATAATATCCAACTGTACGCCGGTCAGCTCGCTGTCTGTCGCCGCCAACGCCACTTGTTCGGCCACCTTGGCCACGTCAGATTGCAAAATCGCTGGAATTATCTGCATAAAATTCTTGCCCCATTCGCTCTACTGCTGACAAACGCCGCCCAAAACGCTCCTCCTGGCGGACATCTGTCTCCAAAAAGACTCCAATTAGAGTCTTTTGTACGGACAAATCAGTATAATCTGCCGCCAAACACAACGCATTGATGTGATCATCCGCCACCGCTGCCGCCAACGCTCGCTCGTCCGTCGCCACTGTCGCATAGATCCCTGGCGCCCGATTCAAAGCGATGCACATTCCCACACCCGAACGGCACCAAGCGATAATTTTTGCCTCTGTATCAGCTTTTTTTGCCACCACCGCCGCTCGCGCCCAAGTCGAGTAGTCATCGTCGCTCACCAGTTTTTCCGCCCCCACGTCTACCACCTGTATGCCTGCCGCCGTCAGCCACGCCTTGATCTCATTTTTACATGCCAATCCACCGTGATCAGCGGCCACAATAATTTTGCTCATCGTCTCACTATTATATCACACCTGATCAAGCCGCGTGTCAAGCATTTTTACCCACCAATTTCGCCGCCAAATTTAAGCCGTGTATCCATGTTCCACCCCTTTCACCGTCTCATTTTTGTCACCTTTGGTCACTTTGGTATGAGATAATCGGCCTATGATGAAAAAACTTTATCTCATTCTCACTCTCGCCGCGGCCTGTAGCCAGGCGGCCCCCGCTCGCGCCCAACTGGCGCTCAATGAAATCTACGCCACGCCCGAAAGCGGCGCCACCGAATGGCTAGAAATCTATAATTTTAGCGATGCACCAGTGGATTTATCCGGTTGGCAAATCGCGGAACTCACCAGTAACACCATTAAAAATTACGAACCTATCGCTGCCAGCGAAGCCACCTTGTCCGCCCACGGCTTCCTGGTGGTCACACCCGCCAAACTCACCCTCAACAACGGCGGTGACACGATTTACTTGTTCGGACCCGACGGCGCCCAGGCAGACACCATCACGTACCCCAAATTAACTAGCAGCCAAGCTTGCGCCCGCCAACCCGACGGCTCCGGCGGGTGGAACGTGGTGGATACGCCCACTCCTGGCGCCACCAATGTCCCCGCCGCCGATCAAGCCGCCGACTCCACTGCTTCCACCCAGAGCGACACCACTGACTCTACCACCACTCAAACTACCACCGCCACCACCGTGGCCGCCACTACCACCAGTGTCACCACCGCTACCACCTCCAAAACGTCCGCCACCCCGACTCCCACCCCCAGCCCCACAGTCGATATTTCTTGGCAGACCGGCATTGATTTCAAAATGCCTTCGCTCTCGTACCAAACCGCCCACGACACCATTCTCACTCCGGCTACCATCGTCCATCCGGCCACGCCTGCCCCCGAAGCCAGCGTCGCCGGCGCTTTCACCACTCGTACTGCTTCGCTCCAGTCGCCCACGAGCCTCATTTGGCTAGGCGCCCTCACTTTCATCGTCAGTTTAGCCATTCTCGCCGCCCCGCTGGCGGCCGACGTTTACGACCGCCACCATGACTGGCAGCAAAATCTGGACGCGTTTTAACTGCTGCTAAATTGCTATTTGACAAGTCGTTGACAATTATGCTATAATGACTTCATTATGGCAAAAACAAAAACTACTCCCAAAAAGGTGACTAAAAAAACGACGGTTCGCGCCACCAGCGCCAAGAAGGACACCGCTAAAGTGATCAAAGCTGTGCCCGCTCGCCGCGCCAGCGCC
Organism: bacterium; assembly: GCA_017431585.1. GTDB lineage: Bacteria > Patescibacteriota > Microgenomatia > UBA1400 > PJMF01 > RGIG2560. Next base: position 2,587 of record JAFRKU010000021.1, read on the forward strand.
GCTAGAAAAACCAGCGTCACTCGCATCAGTGCCAAAGCCGCCAACGCCAAAACTTGCACTCATCCGACCACCCTCTTTGAGGTTGAATTTCCCACTACCTTGTTGTTTTGGTCCGGTGTTGCCCTGTTTTTCTTTCTGCTGCTGGTGATTTCCAGCACCATGATGCACTAAGTATCGCTGCCAATGCGAAATTTCAAACCCGGGAGTTACTCCCGGGTTTGGCTCAAAGTCGGGAGTAACTCCCGGGTTGGGGCACAAACTGGCCCGCTCGCTATCGCGAGCGGGCCAACCAACATTTTCCCTCTTTTTACCGCCGGTTAAACCCGCGTCGCCGGTTGCGATCATTTTGTCGCCCGCCTTTAAACGCTGGCTTGTTCGCCCGGTTGCCGCGGCTGGCCGCCTCTTGCTCCGCAGTCAAAAACGACATCTTGACTTTCCCGTCGGGCTGGATGTCGCTGATGCGTACATGGACCTGCTGGCCCAACTGCACCACTTTGTGCGGATCATCCAAGTATTCAGTCGACATCGCACTCACGTGCACCAAACCTTCTTTATTCGGTCCGTATTTCACGAAGCACCCGTAATTTTCAATCCGTGTCACTTCACCGTCAAACTCGTCGCCGATCGCATCCACGTGCATCATCGCCTCGATCATCGCTCGTGCCGTGTCGATCGCTTCTTGCGACTGACTGGCAATGTTCACCTCGCCAATCTTCTTCTCTTCGTTTTCCTCGACGTCCACCTCCGCGCCCGATTTCTCAATGATGGCCTTAATATTTTTGCCGCCCGGGCCAATCAACTCGCCAATCCGATCTGCCGGAATTGTCAGCTGCACAATCTTGGGCGCATACTGACTAATATGATCCCGCGGCGCGCTGATGCAAGAGAGCATCTTGTCCAAAATAAACAGTCGGCCTTCATGCGCTTGCGCCAGAGCCTTGGTCAAAATTTCCAGGCTAATCCCTTTAATTTTGATATCCATCTGTAACGCCGTAATTCCGTATTCCGTGCCAGCGACTTTAAAATCCATGTCGCCGCAATGATCCTCGACGTCTTTGATATCAGACAGCACGCAATATTTGTCGCCGTCGGTAATCAAACCCATGGCAATCCCCGCCACCGGCCGTTTGATCGGCACGCCCGCCGACATCAATGACATCGTCGAACCGCACACACTCGCCTGCGAAGTCGAACCATTAGAACTCAAAATTTCCGAAACCACGTGAATGGTGTAAGGAAACTCTTCTTGTGACGGAATCACCGGCAAAAGTGCCCGCTCGGCCAAAGCCCCGTGTCCAATTTCGCGCCGTTTGGGCGAACCCAATCTGCCTGCTTCACCGCTGGCATACGGCGGCATCGAGTAAAAATGCATGTAGTGGCGAATGTCCTCGCCGCCCATGTCTTCAATCATCTGGCCCAAACTCGGCGACCCCAAAGTCGTCACCGTCACCGCTTGTGTCGCGCCCCGTTTAAACATGGCGCTCCCATGTGTGCGCGGGAACAAATCGACCTCGCAACTAATCGGCCGAATCTCAGTTAAAGCCCGTTCATCGGCCCGAATGCCCTCGTTGAGAATGCGAGAGCGGATGTATTCTTTCTCCATCTCGTGCCAGGCTTCCTTGATGTCGCCTTCGCTGATTTCCTCTGGTTGTTCGGCGTGCTCCTCATTATAAGCCATGATTGCCTCGTCAGCCAAAATCGCCGCAAACTCTTCGCTGAGATCCACGTCTTCCAGCTTCGACTCTCGCAAAACAATGCCCGGTAAATCAAGCTTTTCCAGATACGGCTTCAGCATGGCTTGCTTGTTTGCAATCATCTCGCTTGGATCATCGAAAGCCACTTTTTCTTTGCCGTATTGCGCCGCTAATTCATTAATTTGCACACAAATATTGTGGATTTCTTTTTGCGCCGCATCCAAAGCCCGCAACATGATGTCCTCCGGCACTTCTTGCGCCCCGGCTTCCACCATCACGATCGAATCCAAGCCCCCTGATACAATCAAATCAATTGTGCTATTTTCTTGTTCTTCCGTCGTCGGGTTGAAAATAAACCGATCTTCCTCTGGGTGATAAGCCACTCGCACGCCCGCCAGCGGGCCATCGAAAGGCACATCGCTGATCGCCAGCGCAATCCCGGTTGCCAACATGCCCAGCATGTCGTCGTGATTGACCTTGTCATAGGAAAAAACGGTGTTGACCACCTGGACTTCACGTTTGAAATGCTCCGGAAACAGCGGCCGAATCGAGCGATCGATCACCCGCGACTTCAAAATCGAAGCATCCGAAGGTCGCCCGTCGCGCTTCACCCACCGACTGCCCTTGATAATGCCGCCGGCATACAATTTTTCGGCGAAATCCACCGACAGCGGAAAATAGCCCAAATCGGTCTCGCCACCCATGGCCAGCGTACAATTGACAATCGTCTCGCCACATGTCACCAAGACATCAGCGCTCGTTTGTTGACCAAATTTACCCAAATTCACGTGCACAATTTTGTCGCCTACGCGAATCTCGGTGTCCACTTGACTTTCATAAGTTGGATACATAAACATTTTTTGACAACGAAAAGTTGTCCCTTTCTTGTGGCGTCGCTCGCTTTGGACGCCTGATTTATACTTTCTAATACTATTTATTATACCACCGCTGATCGTTTTTGGCAAGACCCAATTTAAACGGCTGTTACGGCCTTTTGGACGAAAATACCGCTGTATCAAGTAAAACTGCCTCTTGACAAATGACCTATAATGTGATATAATAAGTAATTATGACTGATAAAGACGGCCAAAAACTGACGTTCGCGCAAATTTTGTCCAAAGTTTGCCGCCGCCTGGGCGCCTACGCCCTCGAATTGCAAACCGGCTTACTCTGGTGGTTCGTCGGCGAAATCCCACTCCACTGTGTGCGCAAATTTTTCTATCGCCTCTCCGGGCTCACCATCGGTCGCCACTCCACCATTCACATGCGCGCCCGCCTCTACCAGCCCGCCCACATCGTCATCGGCCAGGATACCATTATTGGCGAGCGCGTCACTCTCGATGGCCGCCGCCAACTCCCGGGCTCCACCAGCGAACTTCGTATCGGCGACCACGTTGATATCGCCAGCGAAGTCATGATCTGGAACAGCGAACACGACTTGAAAAGTCCGACCTGGGCCGCCCGCGAAGAAACAGTTATGATCGAAGATTACGTTTTCATTGGTCCTCGGGCCATTATTTTGCCTGGCGTGACGATCGGGCAGGGGGCAGTGGTCGCCGCCGGCGCCATTGTCACCAAAAACGTACCAGCTCGAGCCATTGTCGCCGGTGTACCCGCCAAAATCATCGGGCAGCGTTCGGGCGCACTCGATTACCGTCTGGGTCGCTATCGGCTATTTCAGTAAGCCATGACTATATAATATTATACCTGTCAACTACCAGGCAAAACCCGCCGGTGACGCCTGGCGCATTCCTCTGGTAGTTGCATTTCCGCCAGAAAATGTTGGCTTTTGCCGCCGCGCGCCAGGCGTCAGGGGCAAAAACTGAGCGGCATTATAGCCTCAAGCATCAGCTTGATCTATCGCGCCTCAGCCTCTCAATTATATCACATCTCGCTCGCCGGCCGCCGCCCAATTTTGCCTCTTGACAA
>JAFRKU010000022.1 GCA_017431585.1 bacterium
AACGGATAGCACGTGAGTTTCCGGAACTTAAAATGCGGGTTCGATTCCCGCCGAAAGCACCATTTTTCACTCTCACCCATATGCCACACCCCTCCGCTCCTTTGTACAATTTTTATCTACAAACTCTCCAAACATCAAGCAGCATCAATGATTTTTTACAGCCATATTTACAAACACCTACCTTGCGCCGCCTCCGTCATATCGGTTGCTTTTGTGGCATGGACTACGCCAGCCCTCACGTTTATCATTTTGCCGAATACATCAATCGTTTTGATCACTCGCTCACCACCGCCCTCCTTACCGCCCGCTTCACCACCGACCGCGCCGCCATTCTGGCCGCCCTTTTCCATGACGCCGCCACGCCTTGTTTTTCCCATGTCATCGATTATGTCCACCACGATGCTGTCCGCCAAGAAAGCACCGAAAGCTCACTCCCCGCCGTCATCACCAGCGACCCGCAACTCCTCACACTCTTGCACCGCGACCGCATTGATGTCCAAAATGTCATCAATTTTAAACGCTACTCACTTGTCGACTCTCCTCGTCCCCATTTGTGCGCCGACCGGCTCGATGGTTTGATCGCCAGCAGCATCGCCTGGAGCCAGCGTCTCAAAAAACCTGGAAGTATCCAGCAAATTCTCCAAGGACTTCACGCTGTCACCAATGACCAAGGTCTGCTAGAAATCGGCGCCACCAAAACTTGCCGTGATCACATTTTGGCTCTCAATGACTATCTCAACACCAATTGTTATACTTTTGTGAACACATACATGATGCAACTTTTAGCCGACATTGTTCAGCTCGCACTCGAGGAAAAAATCATCACTGAACAAAATTTATACTCATTAAGTGAACAAAAATTGATCACTTTATTCCAAGCCAAAAGCACCGGTCACCTTCGTCAGCTCTTAGACCACTTTTTTCATGTTTCGCCCGAACAAATTCCGAATACCACCCCCGCCGTCACCAAAAAACACGATTTGCGCGTGCTCACTATTTAAATTTCAATTGTTTACAAAAAGTGTGCGCCAGTTTTTCTTCACGAAAAACTGGCGCACAGCTTCCCCACGCTTCATTCGTTGTTATTTTCCCCACACAATTTTTTCAATCTCACTTTTCTGTTGCTCGCTAATGTTACCAATCGCGCTCAATCGCAATTCGCTGCTCACCAACAATTCCCGCGCCAATTGCACCACTTCCTCTTTCGTCACTTTTTGGTACCGCTCGATTTCTGCCGCCACTTCTTCCACCTCGTCGTGAAACAAATAATGTTCACCGTAATGCAGCGCTAAAGAGTGCACGCTTTCTTGCGCTAGAGTCATTTGTCCGCACGAAAAGTTTTTCGCCCGCTCCAACTCTTCGTCCGTCAGCGCTTTGCGGCCGCTGGCCAAATCGTAAAACTCGCCCACACTCACTTTTACTGCTTCCACCAACTTCTCCGGATTCACGCCTGCCGCCGCCCCAAAATAACCCGCATCGCCAAAGGCATCGCTGTTGGCGTGAATATAATAGCACAGACCGCGCTTCTCTCGCACTTGACTAAAAAGCCGCGAACTCATGTTACCGCCCAAAATCGCCCGCAACAAACCTATCGCTGCGTCGCGCTTGTCAAAAGTCGTCAACCCCGGCCAACCCAGCACGAAATGCACTTGCTCCGTCTGACGATCAATAAAATTCAGCCGCCCGCCATACACGAAATTTTTCACCCATTGTGCCTCTGGTTTCCAGGCCGGCTGCGCAAAACTGCGAAACTGAAAACTCTCCTCGGCCATCTTTTGCGTCTCACTGCCCAGTACCACGTCTTTTTTGCCCGCGATCACCAGCAACATGTTAGCCGGCTGATACCAGCGATTAACAAATTTAACAAAATTTGGCCGATTTATCGCTGCAATTGACTCACGTGTCCCCACGATATTATGCGCCAGCCCGCTCTTTCCATAAAACATCCGCGCGAACTCGTCCGCATTGTGATTACTCGGCTGATCCTCATACATGTGCATTTCTTCCACGATCACCCCGCGCTCCTTGTCAATTTCCTCTTGTCGCAGCGACATCTGCGTGGTCATCTGTCCCAACATATCCAAACTCACCGCCACGTCTTTTGCCGCCGAACGGATGTAAAAAGCCGTCATTTCCTGGCCCGTGAAAGCATTAAACACCGCCCCGATGCCATCGATTCGCTCAGTTATAGCCTTGGCATCCGCATATTTCGTCGTCCCTTTAAAAACCATATGCTTCAAAAAATGCGCCACCCCGTAGTCCGCCGGCTCATCCTCCAGCCGCGACCCTGCCTTCACCATCACCACACACGAAATCGACTCCACACCAGCCACCGGGATTTTCAGCACCCGCAAACCGGATTTCAATTTTTCCAATTTAAACATGTCTCCTCTTTCTACTTGCCATCTGCCCTATTATACTATATAATGATGCCAAACCAAGCCGTTACTTTTCAGATTTCGCGAGCTGAAAGTAAAGCGGTAAGTTTGTGCTAACTATTTATCACAGCTGGATGAGCCAGATTATTGTGGTGTCTCCAATTCTTCATGCCATTCCCATTCGCCCGTCTCAGTTTTCTCATAAAAAATTTCGCCTTGCCGATCAGTTCGGCGCACCTCTACCCCATAGCGAGCCAGCGTTTCCAGCGTTACCGGATGCGGATGTCCATAGCTATTGCCCTCCCCACAAGAGATCACCGCGCTTTCGGGTCGCAAAATGCGCACAAATTCGTCACTCGTAGACGATTTAGAGCCATGGTGGCCCACTTTCAGCACGTCCACGTCTGTTAGCAATCCCCCTGCTAGCATTGCTAATTCGGCCGGTTGCTCCGCGTCACCAGTTAGTATAAAGTTTTTACCATCGAAATTTAAAATTATTACGATTGATCCATCATTATAATTATATGATTTTGGTACAAATTTTGCAATTATATCCCATAACTGTGCAGCCGACTTTCGGTTATGAAACACGTCTTCAGCCAAAACCGGCTTAAAATCGCTTACCACCTTCATACAAACTTGATCAGTCAGACAAAAATTGTCGCCAAAGTTCACAAATTGCACTTGCATCAAATCATGATCAATTTCCCGCTCCACCTGCTCATAAAATGCCCAAAAATCCATCGAGTCTTTGGCTACATTATTGATTATCAGCCGTTTCACTTGATAATGTCGCAGCACACTCGTCAAACCGGCAAAATGGTCGCTGTCAGCATGTGTCAGCAAAACTACATCGATTACCTCATCAAAAGCCGGCATATGGCGCTTTAAACACCGCAAAACGCTACTGTCAGGCCCACCGTCTACCAACATCTGCCACTCACGCTGCACAATCAAAGTCGCGTCCCCTTGCCCCACGTCACAAAACACCACTCCAGATTCAACGCCCCGACTGCGTATCAACCACCACCACCGAGACAGCCAAATCAGAAAAAACAGTGGAATTATCAAGAAAAATAATAACTTTTTAGACATAAGTTACACGTTTCGATAAAAATTTGTGAACAATACTGTATGCCAGGTACAAGCCCAAGTAATACCCGCAACATAAACCAAAATTAAAACGAAAGTTTACCTGGATAGTCCCACCGAAAATTTGAGCAAACATCCGCAAACACCACAAAAAAATACTCACAAAATCCGATAAAATACCATAAATCGGGTCAAGAAGCCACTGCAGCCAAGGCAAAACATAAAACGCCACCCCGCTGGCACACAAAAGCGGGATAATCGCCAACACCACGACCGTCACCGCCGTCGCAAACACCAGGCTAGACAAAAATCCCCATGGTGCCCACTCGCCAAAGCTATTAATAATTACCGGCAAAGTCATCACCTGTGCCGCCATCGTCACCATCACTGATGACTTGACAGCCGCCCATAAGCTCTCCCAGCCCATCTTTATCTGGGAAGCATCCAGCGCCAGCTCCGTCACATCCGCCGTCAAAACTTCATCCGTGCACGACCCCCAAGCCAAAATGCCCCACGTCGCCAAATAACTCAACTGTACTCCGACATTTGACGCAATAGTTGGATCAAAAATAGCGAAAAGTAGCCAGGATGTAAACAAAGAATGAAAAGAATTTATCGATTTAAAAAAATTTAAGCGGCCAATCAATGAAAAAATTAGCATAAACAATGCTCGCAATATCGACCACGGACTGCTAACTAGCATCGTATACCAGGCTAAAACCAAAATCACCAGCGGTACCCCGATTCGTCGTGAACAAAGCGTCAAAAATACGCCCGATACCAGAGTAAACACGATGTTTAGATGAAAACCAGATACCGCTACCATATGCGACAGGCCTAAGTTGGCAATCAATGACTTAAACTCTCGAGAAAACTGTACAAACCGCGACCCCAAAGACAAACCCGCTACCAGATAATAAGCGTCCCCCGTAAAATAAGTATGCAAAGTTTCATCAATCAGCGTCGCTATTTTTGCCTGTGTTCGCAATATTTTTTGCCCAACTGATAACAATTTAAATTTGAACGAACTCGTCGCAAAAGAAATCTTATTTATTTCCTCCACATCCATATAAATTTGATCAAAAGTAAAATTAGCAGACTGTTCACGCACGCTGCCAACTATTGTATAAATTTCGCCTATTTCCAATTTTTCGCAGCCAAAAACCACAAAATTCAGCCCTTCTCGGGTCGCAAATTTGCAATTTGCCGGTAAATTTGTCACCCAAAAATCAATTGTCACTTTTTCACCCGTATGAGCACGATAAAAATTCAATTTTCGGGTAAAAAAATACCACCGTAAACAAACCGATAAAATCAGTAGTGCAAACAAGAATTTTGTATATCGTATCACCACAGATTTTTTCATAAAAACCAGCCGTTTCGCCACCCGAAGCTACAAAGTCACCAATCCCTCAATTTTCGCAAACAATGACTCTGTCAGAGCCCCGCTCGTCACCAGATCACTCAACGCCCCGTAGGGTCGATGGTCAATGATCGCTTGCGCGCGCACTTCTCCGATTCCCGACAGTGACGTGAGCTGTTTGAGGGTCGCATTATTCACTGAAATCAAAAGTGCCGAGCCATCAGTAGTTTTTTGCACAGAATCGTCATTAGCAATCGCCGCCTCAGCCTGCCAAGCTTCACCCTTATAGGGAATATAGTACTTTTGATTGTTATTCAATGATTGGGCCAAATTTAGGCGTTTTTGTAAGAAATAGGGATCTATATGGTCCGGCCGCAATCCGCCGGCTTTTTGGACCAAATCAGTCAATAGTGACCCTGCCGGTAAACTATATACACCAGGGACATTTACCGCCCCGCCAATATCCACCGTCACGAAATTTCCAGATGAAACTTGCGTCTCACACTCCACCACCGGACATTCGGTCTTCTGGGTGATTATTACCGGTGTATCCAAAGAAACAATCATTTGGTGCTGGCGAAAAATAACTGTGGCCAGTAGCGAAAATCCCAGCAGCGACATCACCAGAGAAGCCAACTCAAATTTCAATCTATATTTGGTTAATATTTCGATTATTTTTTGCATATCTACTGTATATTTTACAGGTAAAAATGACAAAAGTGACAGAAATTTTGACCAATTATTTCATAGTTCAAATTCATTGTACAATTTTTTCTTCCTCAATTTATTTCCGCATATTTACCGCATTATTCCCGCAACGCCTGGTCATTTATAAACGCAAAAATAAAAATTTAATTATAAAACCATCAAATCGCATATAATCATATTTTGAACAGTCGGTCTCAATTTTCACCCAAAAATTGGCCTGCACAGCATTTTTTGTTTTCAAAAAATTCAAAAATTACTTCTCCACCAGATTTCAGCCTGACATCATCAGTTTTTACCCGCCCCATCCCATCATCGCTCTCACCCAAAAATCTTCGCCCCTTTTGGCTCCTTTTTCGCCCGCCGCGCCCTTGTTTGCCCAATTTCCTCGCCCATTTTGTCCAATTACCATTTATCTTTGATTTCCCCAATTAAAACTCGCAGTTCTAATTTTAGCAAACCGCCGTTTCGCTTGCTAACTCCAGAGTGGCCCCATTTTCGTCTTTTTGCTCACTCCACCCACCAAATATGCTTGTCATCTTTCGCGTCCGTTTTTCGCTATCTACATTCAATTGCTTCTTTCATTAGCTCTCTACCGCGCCCCACGACTTCGCCCATCAGGCCGCCACTTAGCAATTTCCCCTCTTTATCCCATCTAGCCGAGCCCATCCTTCCTTATTTTGCTTCTCACTCGCTCCCCACTTATCGTCGTTATCACACCGGTCACCAATTCCTTACCTTTTTCCTCGCCGCGTTAATTGTTAATTTGTAAAATTTTATTCTTGCAGCTATTCCCGCATTGTCAAATTTAGCCTGGTTTATTATCGCAAATTTTGCAACAATCGTATTCTTGCACGTTTTGCATATAATAATTTATTCCCGCACAACCCCAAAATCATCTTTTATCCCCATTTTACCCACCCGAACATTAATTTTAAGCCCCCCAAATTGGCGATCTTACAATTGATCCGTCCTTGCTATTGCAAATGTTTACAAAATCACTTATAATACGTTTATGTCCAGTAAAACCAATGACAACTATTCGTTATCTAGCTTTATTGCTTGCGGCGTGATGTCGCTTACTCTTTTAGCTCTACTATTTTTACCCGCCCTTTTTTCTGTGAGCCCTGCCAATCTCAAATCCGCCTCTCTCATGCTGGGTACTATTATAATGGGTGCCGTTTTCCTCCTCACCACCATCAGGCGCAAACGCCTTTTCCTCAATCTTTCACCCCTTTCCGGCTATCTAATCTTTTTCTCCCTCGCTTTGTGCTTATCCGTCCTCACTCACCATTTCTTTTATCCCGCCGCTAGCCTAGTCGGTTACGCCGGGCTTTTCATCACCTTTTGTTTACTATCGTTGCTCAGCAGTACCTTGTTAAAATTCAACAACGCCAAAATCCTCATCAAAGTTTTGCTAGGCTTTGGCCTCTGGGCCACTTTTACCACCATTTTAGCCCTCATCAACGCCAATTCTGCCTTTTTACCCACCGAAATTCTCTCTGCCATTTACACTCCAGAGCTCAATTTGTCGCTTTTAATCATCGCTTGTGCCGCCGCCGGCGCCAATTTCTTCAAAAAAAACAAACTCAACTATCTGCACTTCACATATCTCGTCGTTTTTGGCATTGCCCTTGCCCTCAATACCTATTTACATCTCAGCGCCCCCGCCACCACTCCCACCTGGACCGATAGCTGGCAAGTTTTCGTCAATCAGCTCACCGATCAAAACCAATTCCACGCCACCTCGCTGCTCATCGGCAGCCCCGCCCAACAATATGCCGATGTTTACGCTCAATATTCACCCCTCGCCATCCGCCAATCATTCAACCAAGCTGCCAACTATCCGCTCACCATTCTCACCATGTTTGGTTTAGTTTCGCTCTTAGCCTGGCTCACTCTCATCGGCAAAACACTTCATCTCTGCTTTAAAAAAGGCGAAAATAACAACCATCTCTACTTCATTCTCCTCCTCAGCTTTATTGTACAATTTTTTACATCAATTCATCCATTAATCTTGTTTATTCAAGCATTAATTATCGCATTTGCCACCGATAAAAACACAAAAACACTCGTCAATTTGTCCTTTTCCACCGTCAGCGACCGCCAAACCACCGATGCCGGCCGCCAAAAAACCACTCACTGGGGTTTGTACGCTTTTGCCACTCTTATGATTGGTCTGGACATTTTTGCCCTTTATAAATTGTGCCGCACCTATGCCGGCTACTTTTATACCCAATTAGCCATCAATGATTTAAATAATCAAGATGTATCAGCGTTTTATGCCCACGCTCAAACCGCCAGCCGCACCGCCGCCAATCTCGATACCACTCACTATTATGCCGCCATTGCCGATTTAGAGATGTTTTTGCAAAATTTAGACGCCAACAGCCCCGACAATCAAACCGCCCTTTCCTACTTTTACCAGGCAGACGAACACGCCAAGCAAGCCATCACCATCAACCCGCACCACGCCGCCAACTACACCCTTCAAGCCCAAATTTACCAAGAAATTTACAGCCATCTCAACGATGGCCGCGACACCATTAGTGAAAAAATTGTCTCCTCATACGCCCAAGCTTTGCTCCTGCAACCCTACGACGTGGTGAATTTCCTAGAATTAGCGGGATTTTATCAATCCATCGGCGGCCAAGACGATGCGCTCAAATTTTACCAACAAGCCATCAATTTAGACCCCACCAATCCGCTCAGCAGCTACCAACTGGCGCAATTTTATGAACAACAAGGCAACCAAGAAATGGCCTACACCACCTATCAGCACACCTTGGAACTGCTCGACGCCGACAGCGCCAATTATGCCGCTAATCAGGCTCAATTAACCGTCAAACTCGAACAACTCTCCGCCACTACCACACCTTAAAGCCACATCGCCTGACTTAATTCTGTCAAGCCTCGCTTTGTCGCCGCCGAAATAAAAATCACGCTCTCACCAGTCTGTCTCGCCCATTGTTCAATTTTTCCCATCAATTCTGGCGAATATAAATCACATTTATTTACTACGATCAATCGTGATTTTTTAGCAATTTGTTCACTATAATTGTTCACTTCAGTTATCAATGTCTGCCATTGTTTCGCCAGTCGCTCCACCAAAGCGTCACCGCTCAGCTGTTGCTCAAAAAGCTCCGATTCCGCCAAAGCCAAAACGTACACCAGCTTTTGGCAATTATTCACGTGGCGCAAAAAGTCAAACCCCAGGCCTTTGCCTTCGCTCGCCCCCTCAATTAATCCCGGTATATCAGCTAAAACAAGCGATTTGCCCTCTGGACCATTTAACACCCCCAAATTCGCCTCCATCGTTGTAAACGGATAATTAGCGATTTTAGGCCGTGCTCCCGTCAATTGAGTAATAATTGTACTCTTGCCCGCATTCGGCAGCCCTACCAGGCCCACGTTGGCCAGCAGCTGCAATTCCAAAAATACCACCTTACGCTCGCCAAAAGTCCCGTATTCCGCCTCCATCGGCGTCGTGTGACTACTGCTTTTGAAAGATTCATTCCCCCGTCCCCCAAACCCGCCCTGACAAATGGTTACTTGCTCGCCGTCGCGCGCCAGCACCACCAATTTTGTCAATTTTCCCGCTTGCAGCGGCAAAAACTCCGCCTCCGGATTTTCCACCCGCGCGTGCAAAAAATCAGCAAATTGCGGCCGTTTATCCATCTCCACGTCGTCTGCCTCGCGCACCGGCGGATTATTGGTTTCTTTGTCCACAAAATATTTCTCTCTGAGCACATCGTCCCGATACATCAATCCATGAATGCCATATTTCTCACGACGCGCGCGCGAAATCTGGTTTTCGTCATACAGCCACACCACCGTCCCCGGCGGCACCACCAGCTCCACACTCTCCCCCTGGCTACCAAACTCTCGTCTCTTGCCGCCGCGCTCACCATCGCCCGCTATATACTGCTTGCGTCCAGAAAAATGTTGCAAAGTGTTCACTTGCTTACTACATTTGAGCACAATATTTCCACCATTTCCCCCATTTCCGCCCATCGGACCGCCTTTTAATACGTGACGATTCCGAAAAAAAGCCACTCGTCCGTGTCCTCCGTCCCCCGCTTGTAAATACAATCGCACCAAGTCTAGCATTATTTCAAATAATCCAAAGGGTTCAGCAAGACCGAATCCTGACGCACTTCAAAATGCAAGTGCGTGCCCGTCGACCGGCCCGTGCTTCCCATCTCTCCTAACAAATCGCCCCGATTGACACTTTGTCCTTCAGTGACATTTAATGCCTTCATATGGGCATAAAGTGTCCGTGAACCATTGCCATGATCCACAATCACCCGATTACCATAACCCGTCGTGTCCCAACCCGAAGCCGTGACCACACCGCTATCAGCCGCCAAAATCGCGCCGCTGCCAGCAATATCAATCGCTTTGTGGTAAAAAGAGTATCCCTGCGAAATCATGCCTGCCGCCGGCCAAATGAAAGACCCCGTCGCGCTCACCGTTCCCGCGTCCGGCGTCATCACCCGCGCAAACGTAGCTTGCGGTTGCGAAGGCTGCTTTTTAATTCCGCCTGGCACCATCAAGTATTGCCCCACCGCCAACTCAAATGTCTCGTCATTGACAAAATCATTAAACGGATAATCGACAATCGCCTGTACTGCCGCATCTTCCAGTCCGTAAATCTTACCAATCGATACCACCGTCTCGCCTTTTGTCACCCGATGACGCACGCCATCCACCGGTAAAATCCGCAATTGATCGCCTGTTTTCAGTTGATCCGTTTCTTTTAAATTATTCTCCCACAAAATTGTTTCCTTTTTCAAACCGTACTGCGCCGCAATGGATTCCACCGTGTCCCCCTCATTCACTTGGTAATTTGTCACTGCCCCGCCGCGCATCGATCGCACTTCTTCCGCCTGCATTGTATAAAAACTTACATCATCGTCAGCCGAAGCCAAAACATTATTCATCATCATTCCGCCCTCCGGCAATGATTCGTCAAAAATCGCCGGCGCCACTACCACCACCAGTACCACCGTCGCCACCACGCCAATATGCATGATAGAGCGCGATCTTTTGCCTTGGTCGCGATACAAACCACCCACCACCACGTCTTTACCCTTCTCAAACACAGAAAAAGGCGCATAGATCCGATTTCTCAAGTACCGATGCCAAAAATTTCCGTAAGAGCGCAAATCCGCCCACCACGCCCACTCGTGTTTCTGCCGCCCGCTTTTGACCGGCAAATGTACACTTTTTTTGAACTTTTGGCGTATTTTAGTATGACTCATAGGTATTTATGAACTTCGCAAAGATTGCAAAAATTCCTTATTCGACTTGGTCTTTTTCATCTGACTCACCAAGGTTACCGTCCGCTCCTCTCGATCCAGCGTATCCAGCATCCGCTGCAGCGTCAGCACCGATTGATAAGTCATCGGCTCGATCAGCAAATCATCCCGCCGTGTGCCCGACTTTTGCACTTCAATCGCCGGATAAATCCGCCGCTCCGCCAGCCGTCTGTCCAGATGCAACTCCTGATTTCCTGTGCCTTTAAATTCCTCGTACACCAAGTCATCCATCCGCGAACCAGTATCTACCAGCGCCGTGCCCACAATCGTCAGACTGCCGGCCACCTCGAAATTGCGCGCCGCCCCGAAAAATCTCTTCGGTGGAAACAGCGCCGCCGGATCAAAGCCACCAGACAAAGTCCGCCCCGAAGTGGGAATTGACAAATTATAAGCCCGCGCCAGACGAGTAATTGAATCTAACAAAATCACCACGTCCAGCCCAGACTCTACCAGACGTTTCGCCCGTTCCAGCGCCAATTCCGCCACCCGACACTGTGCATCCGCCGGTTCGTCAAAGTTGCTGGCCGCCACTTCGCCGCGACCTTGAGTAATT
Organism: bacterium; assembly: GCA_017431585.1. Taxonomy (GTDB): domain Bacteria; phylum Patescibacteriota; class Microgenomatia; order UBA1400; family PJMF01; genus RGIG2560. Next base: position 11,413 of record JAFRKU010000022.1, read on the forward strand.
TTCTCGATATGACGGCGTAAATCTGTCACTTCCTCTGGCCGCTCCCCAATCAGCACCGCCATCAAGTGAATATCTGGATAATTCGCCGCTACCCCAGTGCTAATTTCTTTCAGCAGTGTAGTTTTACCCGCTTTTGGCGGCGACACAATCAAACTCCGCTGTCCTTTACCGATGGGCGCAATCAAGTCCACAATCCGCGTGGACACCGGATCGGCTCCCGTTTCCAACTTTATCTGTTCATCCGGATACACCGGTGTTAATTGATGAAATTTCACCCGGTTTTTGTTCAAAAACGTCTCCAATTTCACCCCGTTGACGTGGGTCACCGTCTGCAAACCCCAGTAGCGATCGTTTTCTTTCGGTTCGCGGGCTTCCCCCTCCACGATGTCGCCTGGGCGCAATTTGTAGCGGCGCACCAGTTGCGGCGAAATGAAAATGTCATTGTCGCCCTCCGAATAATTTTCCCGCAACACAGCAAAATTATCACGATAAGTCTCCAAAAACCCGCGTACATGGCGCAATTTGCGTTTGGGCGCCACCACTGGCGCTACCGGCACCGGATTTACTTTTAGCACCGATGTCGCCACCGTTTTTTCGCTGCCCGGTGTCTGCGCCGTTACTCCTGGCGCGGCTCCCGCCCCGCCCGCCCCGG
>JAFRKU010000023.1 GCA_017431585.1 bacterium
AGTATGATCGCCGGCTACGCCTACAGTGGGTCGCTCTACGGCCAGGGCACGTATTCGATCTGGTGGAGTTCTACCGTTAACTCGACGTCGGTCGCTTACTACCTGCACTTGAATGCGAGCAATATCTATCCGCAGAGCAACAGCTACAAGTACCTCGGTTTCTCGGTCCGCTGCGTTCTAGACTTCTAGCCTTCCCCCCCTATGTTAACAATTTTATCCGCGAACCAGTGTGCAAGTGAGCCCAGCGCCCTTAGGCGCTGGTGCGAGCGCCGCCACTGGGAGCGCCAGGCAAATCTGAAAGGAGAGATGAAGATCATAAAAAAGATAAACGTGGGGACGCTGCGCCGCGAGCGCAGGGCACTTGTGCCCGAGCGAGCGGCGCGGCCGGCTATTTGGCCCTTGACAAATCGTCTCGCTTTTGTCACAATATCTTCGTCAACCAGCCGCCCCCGCGCGGGGGCGGCTGGCGCGTCCTTTAACATTTGGCTGACTTCATGGTTGAAGGACAGGTGTGCTCAAAAACCAAGCCCCGGCTGTGGGAGCAACCTGACGATTTGCATGGGGAAGGTAGAGTCCTCGGTCCACCTCTGGGGCCATACTTTGGCCAATCTGCCCCTTAGGTTTACCCGCGTGGCCTGCTGTTGGTGGGTCATTAGAACAATCTTCCTAAGTGATCGTCTCCAGCGACGCACCCCGAGTTCCTGTCTGCATCTGTACTTGTCTCAAGCTCTGTTGCTGCCTGGGAGGAGATATTGTTACCCCTGTGCGGCCGCCGGCTGCGCCGGCAACGCCAACAGTGGGTCGCTCAACAACCAGGGCACGAATTCGAACTGGTGGAGTTCTACCGTTAACTCGACGACGAACGCTTACAACCTGAACTTGAATGCGAGCAATATCTATCCGCAGAACAACAACAACAAGTACAACGGTTTCTCGGTCCGCTGCGTTCTAGCATCTACCATGAGATGTATTTTTGATTATTTTTCCTTGATGAAGCTTTTGTCCCCATGTGCGATCACGAAGTTAGCCAAATGTTACCAGGTCTGCCGCCATGTCTAGTGTCCATAAAACTCCTAAAGCTATCGAGAAAAAGCCCGCTCCACCGGCCAAAACTGCCGCTGACCCTGGTGCGGTGCCGCCAGCTCAGGCTACTGATGCCCAGTGTGCTCCCGCTCCCGCGCAGTCGGCCCCTGCTGATAAAAAGTCTCCCGCCTCGGCTCAAAAATCCGCCGGCCCTGCCAAAAAAATCCCGGTGCAGCAAGCTTATAACTTTATCGAAACCGACTATGGCCTCGTCCCAGTCAATCAAAAGTCGCTCCCGGCTTTCCAAGAACTCCAAGCCGTCGGCATCCAAATTCCCCTTTTTCCTCTGGAAGTCACGCCGCTAGACATGGCCTTTATTTTGCGCCAAGAGGGCCAAAACGTGGACTATTGCTATTTTTACTTTTTGGAGCGCTGGTTTAATTCTTTCAATGTGTCCGCCTTTTTCGCCAAACAAGTCCTCGAGTTGGACAATGGCGTCCGCATCCTTGGCGGCCAGGGCACCGAACCGACTTATCTGCGCGTCGGCTTGCCTCTGGATTCTCTGCCGCAACTCATCCTCAAAGCCCGCGACCATGATTTAAAGTGGCAAGTGGTGACCAACAAAGCCGACCAGCCGGTCGCCCTCAAAATCGGGCCTTGTCCCAAAGTTGATCCCACCGCCTACAAAGTTTGGCGCGAAAACCACGTCTCCCAGCTTGCCCGCGCCCAGCAGCAGCTCCACCCGGCCTATGCCCAAGAAGCCCTCAGCATGGCCATTTTTCACTACACTCTCACCATCCAATCCGCCCTCAATCACTTCAATAACAAATTCCAAGCCGATTTCTACCGCTCCCAAGTCATGCCCATTCTGCTCTCCTGCGTCAGCCTTGCTTACGATTGCTATCAGCACCGCCAAGACGGCAAATATGTCTTGCCACGCCTGGACGAGCTCGATTTACTCCTCGTCCGGGTCCTGTTTTTGCTCCGTATGGGTTACGAAACCAAAATGTATTCTCAGGATTATCTAAGTCAAATGATGATGGCCGAAGCCACCACCCAGCAGCAGCTAGCCATCTGGCGCGGGAGATACGCTAAGCGATGAGTCTCTTGTATGACTATAGCCACGGCCAAGAATGGCTTTACCGCGAGCTGGTGGCTGCCTATTACCAGGCCCGCCGCAACAAACGCTACACCGCCAACCAGCTCAAATTCGAACTCAACCTAGACCGCGAACTGCACGAACTCTTCGTGGACATCCGCGACCGTCAGTATCAGCTCGGCCAAAGTATCGCTTTCGTCGTTGCCAAACCGAAACTGCGGGAAATTTTCGCTGCTACCTTTCGCGACCGGGTGGTGCATCACCTGGTTTACAACTGGATCATCGATTACTGGGAGCGCCATTTTATCTACGATAGTTACTCTTGTCGCCAAGACAAAGGCACTCACTTTGGTATGCGCCGCCTGGCGCATTACATCCGCCAAGTCACCGCCAACTACACTCATCCCGCCTGGGTGATGAAAGTGGATATCTCAAGTTATTTTACCAGTATGCACCACGGGATTATGCTGCAGCTGGCCAGTCGGATTCTCACCGATCCGCGCGCCGGGCTTCCAGACGAATATCTGGATTTGCTCCATTATTTACAGCCGATTATCATTTCCGCCCGGCCCACCAGAGGCGTCAGCCTCCGCGGCCAAATCGAGCTCTGGCACCATCTGCAAGCCCACAAGTCGCTTTTCAATGCCCCCGAAGCCGTCGGTTTCCCCATCGGCAATCTCACGAGCCAACTTTTGTCCAATATTTATTTAAACGAACTTGACCAATTCGTCAAAAACACTCTCCGCGTGCCCGCCTACGGCCGCTACGTGGACGATGCCTATCTGGTCAGCCGCGACCGCGAATACCTGGATTTCTGCCGCCAAGCCATCAATAACTTTTTGCGCGAGCGCCTGCTGTTGCATATCCACCCCAATAAAACCTTTCTGCACCAAACCTACGCCGGCGTGCCTTTTATCGGCGGCATCGTCCGGCCTGACGGCATCCACTCCGGCCACCGCCTGGAAAACAACTACCACCGCTTCCGCTATACCACCCGCCACGATTTTCACGGTCACGACTGGCAAATCCGCGACATCGCCTACCGCGGGCAGTTGGGGAATTTCGTCGGCTGGCACACGCTCACAGACGCGATTTTGTCCAGCGCCAAAGGGTAAAAATCGCCGCTACACGGGAGCAGTACCAGGCAAAAACCATTGATGGTTTGTATGAGCGCTCTCAGCCCCCAAGTGTCCTAAATTTTATTTATAAATAAAATCTTTCGTGTCCGCTACTCGTGTCCGCGCACCCTATCGTGTGATATAATAGCCCTATGCGCCCGCGCTTCATTCATCAATCAGCCGCCACATCCGAAAAAAAGACGGATAAATCAAGCAAAAATAGCGTGCGCGTCCACTATGTTTCGCGCGTGAAAATTCTCCACCGGCCACGACTAGACGAAGGCCAAAAGGCAAAACCTGGCCGGGCGACCAGAACTCGCCCGGGCGCAGCCGCGCCCGGGCTGAGCCTGGCGCGCCGCCTAGCGGCGGCGCGCCAGAGGCCGTCTGCCACGGAGACTGGCC
>JAFRKU010000024.1 GCA_017431585.1 bacterium
CCCGGCGCGCCCCAACCCAAATTTGCCAGCAGGCAAATTTGGAGCAATCGATGTTTTTGATTGTGGTATCGGTGTTTTTCGCTACACCGGGAAATGGTGGGCTGACGATGGATGCTAGTTGCCCAAAATGACGGCTGCACCCAGATAATGTTCGCCGTCTTGGACATAATCGTATAAAATGTTTTCTTGGAGGAAAGTGTGCTCGTGGTGGAGACGCTCCCAGGTGTCTTGGGTGGTGAGGAGAAAAAATTCTTGGCGCAACGGGAGCGGTTGGTTGCCAAAATAAATATTGTCCAGTTGGGTGAATTGGTAGCTGTCTTTAGGCTGGCGGGCGAGCGAGCTTGGGTCAAATTCGGGGCGAACCAGATACCACAAATACGTCAGTTGGCCGATGCCGACGGCGTGAAGTTGGGCAAAATGGTCTTTTTGGGCGGCTAAAATTTCGGCGTGGCGGGTGCTGGCGGTTTGCCAAGATGCCGCCGAGAGAGCGGGGTAGACGTGCCAGTAATGCCACAGAAAACGGCCGGTGGCGAACAGCTGGGCAGCAATGAGGAAAAATGCGAGTATTTTTTGCTTGGTGCTAAGGTGAATTTGTGATGGTTTGAGTAAAATATATCTATTGAGAAAAATGGCGATGCCCCAAGCAATAAGGAGACAGGCGGGGACCAGGGCATTGAGGGTGCGCAAGGCGTGGGGGACATCGGTGACGGGGACGCTAGCGGGGACGAGGGCAACCGCCCACCAGGCAAGCAGGACGAGGCATAGACGCCAATCGTGGCGATAGAGCGAGACGAGGCCTATGAGTAAAAATGGCGCCCAAATGAGGTAAAAAAGGCCGACAAAACCAGTGGAATGGCGCAAATTGGCGTCGCCGTGTAAAAACAGGAAATCGCCGCTGACGTGCTGGCTGAGGTTGCGGGCGAGCCAGACAGCTTGAGCGCCTTTGTGGGTGAAAAGAATTCTGGCGGGTAGGGTGTTGCCGGCAAGTAAGCGCTGGTAATTAACTTGGTGAATCAGCTGATTATTATTGAGGATGGAGGGAGTGGAGAGGCGGAGCTGATTGGAGGCAGCATAGAGTGGGTCGCGGAGCATGGCGAGCATCATAAGGCCAAAGATGCCGAGAGAAACGGCGGCATTGAGGAGAAATGTGGGCCAGCGGCGATAGTCGCGAGATAAAAAGTACAGGCTGACGGCGGTCCAGACGATGGGCCAGACGAAACGGACGCTAAAATAGGTCCACATGGAGACGCCGGATAGCAAAGCGCTAGCGATGAGCCAAAAAATATGTATAAATGAGTGTTTTTTAGTGGGGGTGGCTTGATAATATTTGAGCAAACACAAAATACTGGCGGCAAGCAACATTTGGCCCAGGTGGCCTTCAAAACCGGCGCGGGAAAAAAGAATGCTCCAGGGGCATAAAGCGACGACGGCCATGGTGGTGAGTTGATAGATCCGGGCGCGAGCGGGGGTGGGCGAAAGGAGCCGAGCGAGACTGCCGGCAAGAGCGACCGTGGCTAAGCCCGCCAAGAGAGAGGGCAGGCGCAGGGCCCAAGCGGTGGGGCCAAAAAACTGGACGCTGAGAGTGGCTAACCAGATGTAGGGAGCCAGTTTGTAGTCGCCGTAGGAAGGGTAAATGAGCTTGAAAATTGGTAGCTCGTGTAGATCGGTGCCGGTGGCGACGATTTTTTTGGCGTCGGCTAAAATGGCAATTTCGTCCCAATAAAGCCCGGTGGGTACGTGGCCCAAGCCCCAAAGGCGAATTGCGAGCGCTAAAACCATGATTGCGGTGTATAATAGCCAAAATCGCTTGTTACTCATGGGGGTGATTATACCACAGCGGCAAGAAAATTGAGGACGAGAATGCTAAAAAGTGACAGAATGACACAAATAATAGAGGTTATAGGTCATTTCTTGAGGACAAATTGGTATCTTATATTAATAATTATTGTGGCATTGGCGGGCCGAGTGGCTTATCCGCTGACTAATAGTTTCGCTTTTGTGTTTGATCATGGTAAAGACAGTTTGAATGTCATGGAAATGTTGCTGACTCATCGGCCAAAATTGATTGGCCCGTGGACGTCTATTCCGGGGTTTTATTTTGGACCGGTGTGGTATTATATGTTGGCAGCGTGCTATCTGGTGGGGGCGGGGCAACCGGTGGCGGCCGTGTGGGGGATGATTGGGCTGGCGGTGGTGATGGTGGCGCTGACTTATCGCTATTTTGGGCGATTGGCGGCGACGATGGTAGCCACGGGGACGGCCTGGGTGACGATCACGGTTTCGGCGTGGAATCCTTATCCTTTGCCGCTGGTGTCGTTGTTGCTGCTGATACTGTTGAAAAAAACTGCGACTGATCACAATTTATCGCTGAAGCGAGCCTTTTGGTTTGGCTTACTGGCGGCGCTGGGCTGTCATTTCTCGACGGCTTATGCCATATTTTATCCTATAATAATTTTGTTATGTTGGCTTAAACAAAGACTTATAATAAATTATAAAGTGATACTTTGTGCCATTTTGGGGTTTGCGGTGCCGTGTTTGCCTCAGGCGTTTTTTGAAGTGCGCCATGATTTCGGTGAGGTACGGGCGGTGTGGACTTATATTAGTGAGACGGGGGCACGTGGGGGCGACAGTTTGTCTTGGGGTAAGGTCCAGGGGGTGGTGGGGGAGACGCTGGGGCAAGTGCGACTGCTGGCTTTCCCGGATATTCAGCTGCCAGATCAGTTGGGGACGGTGGCGAGCGCGATTTTGGCTTTTTTCGGCTGCGTATGGCTGGCTGTGGCCATCGCGGCGGTGGCGAAACACGTCAAAAATAAAGCTTGGCCGACGGATAATTTATGGGTAGAATGTTTAATTTTTATTTTGCTGCCGACGACGGGCTTTTTGTTTTTGCATTTTAACGTCTGGTATTTGCTGGGCATGGCGCCGGCAGTGGTGATTTTGGTAGCTTGGCCTGTGCGCGAGTACCGCTGGGCGGCGGCGGCGTGGGCGGGGGCGATGATAGTGGGTTTGGTGACTCATAATGCCTGGGAATTTGTGTGGAATGACGTGTCGCGTGTGGGGTCATTTTATGCACAGGTTAATCAAGTGTGGGAAGACATCAAGGTTTTGGCGGGTGATAAAAATTTTGCGGTTTACACGTATGAAGGGGCGATCTATGACTTTAATTACCAGTACTTGATGTTGCGTGACGCCTGGAAAGAGGGCAGGCCGCTGCCGGTGGAATTCTCTTATGCGCCGGGTGAAACGGCGTATGTACCGATGAAAGAGGCTTTGCTGGCTCGGCTGCCGCAACAAAGTGGTCCGGTGGAAACGGTGTTTTACATTATTATCGGCCGGGAGAAAGCGAGCGACTACTTTTTAGCGTGGCAAGATCGGCAAGAGTATTTGGCGGGGGCACGATTTATCGAGCAAGTGGGGGAAAATTTGGAACTGTGGCAGGCAGAAAACATTGGTGAAGCAACGTTTAGTGCGGAAATTGAGGAATAAAAGTACACAAATATAGACTAATTGTATACAAAGTGATCATTTTTGTTTGATTTTTTCGTGTTTTTTGCCGATGGAAAAGTGGACGCGGTCGTAATCGGGAGCGGTGATATCGGGGACAATAAATTGCCAGTGGAGATGATCGATAGTGGCGCCGGAATAATCGCTGTCGCCGAAACGGATACATAGGGCCCCGCCAGGGCAATGGAGCCTTTTTTTGAGCCATTGGGCTAGGGTGATTAATTCTTGGCTGGCTTCGGGAGTGATGTCTTCCAGGCGTGTCCAGTAGGCACGAGAAATGATCAAATAGTGGTTGCGGGTGTGATCGTAGGGCCATTGATTGGCGGTAATGTACCAAAATTGGCCCTTTTTGATGACGGGGAGATGATGATATTTGGGCAAATTCTCGAGTAAAAAGGGGCTTTCGTGATTATCGAGGCTGCGGCGCATGGTGGCGATTTGGTCGGGCCAGCGGGCATTGTCAATATCCAGATGAGGCGTGGGCATAAGTCCTTTAGATAGCGGCCGGGATGCCTTTGATCGCCGGATGCGGATGGTAATCAACTAACTCAAAATGCTCGGGTCGGAAGGCAAAAATGTCATTGGGCGGATTGATGAGACGTAACTGAGGCAGAGGGCGAGGTTCGCGGCGCAGCATTTCCTGGACGGCAGCCTGCTGATCGAGGTAAATGTGGGCGTCGGAGATGGTGTGGATGTATTCACCAGGCTGCAAACCGGTGACGTGGGCGACGGCGAGTAAGAGAGCGGAGTATTGGATGAGGTTGGAGGGCACGCCGATAGGGAGGTCGCCGCTGCGCTGGAACATGTGCAGAGACAATTTGTCGCCAATAACGCGAAAATGCATCCAACCATGGCAGGGGCAGACGACGACTTTTTGCTGACGGTCGCGGAGGCGATAAATGTATTGGGGGACCCAAGGGGTGATAAAATGGGTGCGCAGCTGAGGCTGCTGTTTGATTTGCTCGATTAAAGCGGCAAATTGGTTGAAACTGGGGCCTTCGGAAGTGGGGAAATCGTGGAAAGCGGCGCCGTAAGAGCCAGGGCCTAAATCGCCGGCCGGTAGGCCACGTTTGGCACACTTTTCGGGTGTAACCCAGGCTTTCCACCATTTACAACCGAAACTTGCTAATTCGTCTTGGGTACGGGCGCCATTGATAAAAGCGAAAATTTCGGCGATGGGGGCGCGCCAAAATTTGCTTAAATCGCGCTCGGTGATGACGGGGAAACCAACGCTAAGGTCGAATTTGAGCGGGGGATTGCCAAAAATCATCTTGGCATCGACGCCTTGTTGGCTGGGGAGGGTGACGCCCTCGGTCAAGACGCGGCGCAAAAAATCTCGATATTGAGTATCAATGTGTTTTGGCATATTGCCAATTATAACCGATTTTTGTCGATTTATTCCCGAGTTTTTTGCAAGAATTCCAGCAGTTGGAAAATTTCCGCATCTGTCAGCAGTTTTGTGGCTTCGCGATACAAAAATTGTTCGCGGCGGTTGGCGTCCCAGTGCTGAAGTAAAAGTGCAAGTGATTTTTGTTTGTATTCATCAATCGAAATAGTGCTATTTGTATACATTTCGTCTAATTGAGCGAGGGTGGCTTTGGTGACGGCGCGCGCGGTGGGTTCCAGATGTGACAGGATGAGCGACTTGAGGCGCTGGAGGACTTGCCGGAGGCGAGCGAGCGGAAGGTCTTTATTGAGCATAAGGCGTATTATATCACATCGCGCCTCCAGAGATATATACCTATGCTTTCAAGACGTTTATTCCCTTCGGCGCGCGAATCGCTGTCGCGGAATTATCATTCTCAGCGTGGATAGTTTGGGTGGCCGCTCACTCAAGTGCGCGTCTCAGTGAATAAATGTCTAGAAAGTGCACGCCAGAATACACTTCTGGCGGTAGAGGCCTGGAAATTGCCTCTTGATAAATGACCTATAATGTGATATAATGGGTAGCGTGGCAAAGATTCTTGCAAAAAGTGCAAGAAAAGTTGAAAAGGGGGATAAATGAAACAAAAGATATAATTTCCAGGCGAAGTGCGGTGGCTTGACTTTTGGTGAAATTGGGTTATAAATACATCAGTTGGCACGAGAGTAGGGGAAAGGGCAGCGTGAGTAAGGACAAGATTTTTAATCTGATTTTACAAGAAAATCGCCGGCAAAAGCACAAAATTGGCTTGATTGCTTCGGAGAACAATGTTTCGCCGAATGTAGCCCGCGCTTTGGGCAGCTGCCTGACGAATAAATATGCGGAAGGCTATCCGGGGGCGCGCTATTACGAAGGCAATCAAGTGATCGATGAGATCGAGCGCGAGGCTCAAAATCGCCTCAAAAAGCTATTTGGCGTGCCTTACGTCAATGTCCAGCCGTATTCGGGTTCGCCGGCCAATAGCGCGGTGGAGTTTGCGTTGCTGGAAAACGGTCAGACATTGATGGGGCTGGCTTTATCTTCGGGCGGACATCTGACGCATGGCCACCCGAAAGTGACGTTTTCGGGCCGGTTTTTTAACTCGGTGCAATACGGCGTGGGCGGTGATGGTCGGATCGATATGGATCAGGTGCGTCAATTAGCGCTGATGCACCGGCCAAAATTGCTGATCGCGGGGAATACGGCGTATCCTTTTCAGCTGGATTTTAAAGCTTTTGGCGAGATTGCCGATGAAATTGGAGCGTATTTACTGGCGGATATATCGCATGTCACGGGGCTGGTGATTGCGGGCGAGCACCCGAGTCCTTTTGCGTATGCTGACGTGGTGATGAGTACCACGCACAAGACTTTCCGGGGGCCGCGGGGAGCGATGATCATGGTGACGGATCATGGTTTACAAAAAGACCCTAAACTGAGTGATAAGATTGCTAAGGCGGTGTTTCCAGCTTTGCAGGGTGGACCGCATAATGCGACCACAGCGGCAATTGCGATTGCGGCGGCGGAAGCCAGTGGAGTGAAGTTTAAAAAATATGGTCACAAAATTCGCAAAAACGCGGATACATTGGCGCAAGCATTGCAAAACGAAGGCTTGAAATTGGTGGGCGACGGGACACAGACGCACTTGATGCTGGTGGATTTTTCGGCGAGCGCGCCTGGGATGGCGGGCTTGATAGCGCGGGCGCTGGATGCGGCGGGGATTTATGCCAATAAAAACACGGTGCCGGGCGAGCCTGGTTCGCCGGTGTATCCTTCGGGTTTGCGACTGGGGACGCCGCTGGTGACCACGCGCGGCATGGGAGCAGCGGAGATGCGCCAGATTGCGGCTTGGATCGGGCAAGTGAGTCGGTACACGATACAAAATGTCCAATTGCCGGCAGATCGGGCGCAGCGGAAGTATTTCCAAGGAGAGTTTGCGCGTCAGATCGTGCAAGATAAACAATTGCTGGCGATTGCCAAGCAAGTGTCGCAACTGGCGGGCAGTTTTCCGATATTTGACCCGGCATGGTTATAAAAAATATGGTATAATACACCCATGAAATGGGATAAAGAAGTTTTTGATAAAAACTTTTGGCGCGGATTAGCGCTGATCGTGGTGGCGGTGGCGTTTTATTTCATGTGTGCCAATCTGCCGGTCATTTTGCAACACGTGCAATGGATTTTTGGCTTGTTTGCGCCGTTTATTTGGGGGTTTGTTTTTGCCTTTTTGCTCAATGGGACGATGGTTTTTTTCGAGACGAAAGTCTGTCAGAAAGTGGCCAATCCCAGAAAACGGCGGTTCTGGAGCGTGTTGTGGACATTTGTGGTGAGCTTGGGGACGGTGATCCTCATGTGTACGTTTTTGCTGCCGCAACTGGGGCGTAGTTTGCAAACTTTGGCGACGAAAGTGCCGGAATATGTGGAATCACTGGGTAATCAGCTGGCGAGTATGGGAGCCGGCAACGGCGAGACGACTTTGAATTGGGAAGCGGTGGGCGAGGCGATCCAAAATTGGTTAACGATGGATTTACAGGCCATTTTTGAGACGTCGGGCCGAGTGTTGTCGTCAATTATGAACGCTTTGATTGGGCTGGTGATCGCCGTGTACTTTTTGAGCAATAAAGAGAACTATTTGGCCCAATTGCGCCTGGTGGGACATGCGATTTTTTCTGATAAAGTCATGGAGAGAATCGAGCTGATTATGCGCTACGGTCGAGAGACTTTCACCGGATTTTTCTACAGTAAGCTTTTGGATTCGTTGCTGGTGGGGATCATCTGCTTTATCGCCATGCTGATTTTCCGGATGCCGTATGCGCTGCTGATCAGTGTGATTGTGGGTGTGACCAATATTATTCCGTTTTTTGGCCCATTTATCGGGGCAATTCCTTCGGCGCTGATTATTTTGGCTGTCGATCCGGTCCAGGCGCTGTGGTTCGTGGTGTTTATCATCGTCTTGCAACAATTTGATGGCAACATTATGGGGCCGATGATTATGTCTGATTCGGTAGGTTTACCGGCCATTTGGGTGATGTTTGCTATTTTGATCGGTGGCGGGATGTTTGGTTTCGTGGGGATGATTTTGGGTATCCCGGTGTTTGCGATGGTGTACAATTTGTTGCGGGAGTTGTTGCATGAGAGGCTCTTGGAAAAAGATGGTGGTCAACTACGACCAAGACGTCGAGTGGCATGACCTCAAGCGAGAAGTTTTAGATCGACAGATTTATTATTTCCAGACAGAAAATCCAGCGCCGGTGATCGTGGATGCGGGGGCGCATATCGGTTTGGCGACTTTGTATTTTAAGTGGTTGTATCCGGAAGCGCGAGTGTGGGCTTTTGAGCCGAATCCGCATGTGCGCGCTTTGTTGGAGCAAAATGTGGCGGAGAACAACTTGACGGGGGTAACCGTGATGCCGCAGGCGGTGAGCAATCACGCGGGTACGGCGAAATTTTACATTGATGCGACTGACTGGCGGTGGTGGAGCGTGGGATCGATGAGACGTGGGGCGTGGAATGGCGAACAAAAAAACCAAAAAGAAATTACTGTAGAATCAATTAAATTTTCTGATTTTGTACAAAATTTTACTACAATTGATTTGTTGAAATTGGATATCGAGGGCAGCGAACAGGCGATTTTGTATAGTTTGCGAGGGCAATTGAGTAAAATCAAGCAGCTTATTTTTGAATTTCACCCGACACGAGAGCAAAATTTAACTGATTTGACAAGGTTTTTGCGCAAAAGTGGCTTTGAGATAGCTTTTAAAAATCGCAAAAATCAAAAGATTAACGCCTGGCACGATGGGGAGCTGGTGCTGGTGGAGGCCGAGCGAGAAGGCTAAAGTATGGTATAATAGGCGATCTGATGCAGACGGAAATATTTGATGGACGAGCCAAAAGTCGAGAAATTTTAGCCGAGGTGGCGCGCCGGGTGGCGCAGTGGGCGGCGCCAGTGCGTATGGTGGACATTTTTTGGCAGGAAGACCCCAGCAGCGTGTTTTACGCACGCTACAAGCAGCGGCGGGCGCGGGAGGTGGGGATTGATTTTGAAGCGCGGCCACATTCTTTTGCGGAACCTGTGGCGAGCTTGCAAGAGGAATTGTATCAAGAAAATTTACAAAAAAATGCGAATGGAATAATGCTCCAAAAACCAACTAAAAAGTGTTATATTGATTACTTTTTGTCTACAGGAAAACAGCCTCGGGTGTCTTTTGATCAGTGGTGGAAAACTTTGGTAACGACGATCCGGCCGCGCCACGATGTGGACGGTTTGCTGCCGAGTTGGCGAGATGAGTGGCGAGCGGGGCGGCCGGCGACCATTATGCCCGCAACGATGGCAGCGGTGCGAGAGAGCGTGGCCAAATTTGAGCTGCAAGGCAAAAAAATCTTGATTATTGGGCGCTCGGACATTTTGGGTGAGCCTTTGAGCGTGTACTGGCAAGCGCAAAATTATGACGTGACGCTGGTGGGTAAGGCAGGTTTGGCTCAAGTGCTGGCGCAAGCAGGTAGCTTGCAGCAGTATGATGTGATAGTGAGTGCAGTGGGCAAGCCTGGTTTAATCACGGGCTCAATGATAAAATGCGGTTCAATTTTGGTGGATGTAGGGGAGCCAAAGGCTGATTTTGATATAAAAAGTTGTACAGGAAAAGCGGCTTTTGTGACGCCGGTACCGGGAGGCATTGGACCGATGACGGTGGCGTGCTTATTGCGAAATTGTTTGATCTTGCGCGAGTTGGACGAATAGGTGGGTTTGGTAGTTATCGTGAATGCTAAAGGGCAGGGTGAGAGTTTGGTAGCCGGGCAGCTCGATGACGGCTTGGTGATCGCCTGTGCTCAAGGAAGCTTGGCGCAAAGGGCTGTAGCCAGAGTAGGTTTTTTGGCCATCGATGGTGACGAGAGCTTGGGTGGGGGAAGTCTCAATGATGACTTCCTGCGCCTGGTAGGGGAGAGCGAGGGCTTCGTAGATGACGCCGTGACTGGTGGCAAGTTGGTCGCTGATCCACCAATCCACGACGGTGGCCGCGGCGGCATTGAGGGTGACATCGTGAGTGAAAGTGTAATAATCGGTGGTAATATGGAGTTGATAAGTCCCGATGGGAAGGAGATAATCGGTAATGGGAGCGGTGCCTAGAGAAAAACTGCCTAAACTGATTTGAGCGGTGCCATCGTGGGCAGCTAAATAAAAATGTCCCGATGTATCATGATGAATTAAGTAAAACCAGGTGCCAAGGCCGCTGAGGGTCAAGATGAAGAGAGTGATGAGGCTGATGAGCTGGTTTTTGGTCACGATGAGTAATTATACCACTAACAGACGGTGCTTTTTCGTGCTATAATATTATTATGGACAAACAAGAGGTTAAAATTGAGAAACCTAAACAGAAGTTGTCGGTGGAACCTTGGAAAAATAAGGTGTCGGAGCTGGTGGAAACGGTGGAAAATCCTAAGGACCGGGAAGCTAAGGCGACGTTTGGTTATCGGGCGACTGAGGCAGAAAAACAGCGCTCAGCGGCGCTCAAGACATTGTTTGACGTGGGGATTTGGTTGGTGGCTTTGGTTTTGATTGCGTTGATTCTGGCGCTGAATTGGCAGACTTTGCGGGATTTTTTTGATCTGATGGGGCAAAAACCGGCTAATTCCCCGGAGCTCACGCCGGTGACGACGGTGAGCGAGACGGCGACGACTGGTTTGATTGATTCGATATTTGCTGGCACGGTCCACCAAATTGTGGATCAAGGCTGGCTGCGGGCACAATTTTTTGATGAGATGACTTATTATCAAGCCGGAGAAGTGGTGAGCGGTGAGTATCAGGGAGCGTGGCGTTATCTGGTGGTGGCGGTGGAAACGGGGACGCGTCAGCTGAAGGTGTATGAATTGTGGCGGTTGGCTAATGGCCAAGTGTATCTCAACGGTGGCCGACCGCGTTTGGACGCCTGGATAGCGAATTTGGAAGATTATTATTTGCATCAATATTTTGCCGATGGGGTCAATTGGCTGGACACTTTGCCGAGTGATTGGCCGCAAACTTTACCGCTGGATGCCACCACCTTGATGTATCGGCGAGGTTTTTTGACGGATTTTGGCCCGTATGACGCGACAACGGTGGGGGAGGCAGCATTGGGGATCGCTTTGTCGCCTGAGTATTATCAAAGTTTGAGTTTGTTGGAGTCACGTGCTTATCATGATTTGAAGTTTTACACTAAAATGTATGATAGCGACGATTTGTATACCCAGGTGGCGCCTAACTTGAACCCGAGTGATGACAATCTGGTGGATAAATATTTATTTGGGGGCACCAAAGTGGTGGTGATGGATAAGACTGGTGTATCGGTTATTTATGAGATGGTTTCCAAGGACGCGTGGGAAAAATATCAAAAAAATTCTCTGAATCGCGATTTATTGAGCGTGGAATACTATGGTCAAGATTTGGCGCGCTACACGCAAACGTCGGCTTTCGCGGCCTACAAGGCGGGAATTTTATCGGGGGCAACGATGACGCTGCCGGTGGGGACGCCGACGCGGCCGGAGGTGGAATTAGGTTTGCCGGGCTGGCAGTTGGCGACGGGCGAGTTTGAGTTTAATGCGGAAAATACGCCTTTGTATCAAGCTTGGAACAGCGCTTTGACTTCGGCTTGCCAGGGGATTTTGGACGCGAAGGTGGTGCAAAATGTGGCGCTGGAGGATTTGGAGAGCGTGGGCCAAGTTTATGTGTCACAAAAACCGATTTATCGCTTGAAAGATCAGAATCACGATTTGTATAAGCTAGCATATGATTTGAAATTTACCGATAGCGAGTTTAGTCAAGATGAATTGATCGAGAATAATTTTG
Organism: bacterium; assembly: GCA_017431585.1. GTDB lineage: Bacteria > Patescibacteriota > Microgenomatia > UBA1400 > PJMF01 > RGIG2560. Next base: position 11,724 of record JAFRKU010000024.1, read on the forward strand.
TTTACTATATCGTTTTAAACGAGTACTCGAGGCAAGATTTGAACAGAATTTTGAGCGGGCGGATGCCGATAGCGGTGCCGACACAAGTGGCTTATGCGGGGCGCACGCCGTTGCTGTTTGTGACCGATCCATGGGACAGAATCGTGATGCTGTGGGAGAGTGATCTTGACTTTTTGAGGGATTGTGTTATAATCGAGGAAAATGGTTTGAGTGTAGACGACTTGGACCAGATAGTTAAAAAGTAGCGGCGTGTTGAGATGAAGTCCTGTAGGGTTTCAACCGCCATCTGGACGCGATCCAGAAGAAAAGGACAAAATGGCAGTAGCTTTGCAAGTTTTGTTTGACAATGGTTGTCATTTGGGGCATCCAGCGGAAAAATGGCATCCGCGGATGAAACAGTGGATTTATGGGGTGCGCGATGGCATTCATATTTTTGATTTGGAAAAAACAGCGGCGCAGCTGGAAAAAGCTCGGGCGCGCATTCAAGAGCTGAAAGAATTGAAAAAGAGCGTGGTGGTGGTAGCGACCAAAAAGCAAGCCGCGGAGCTGGTGCAAGATCTGGCGGAAACGGCGGGTTTGATGTATGTGGTTAATCGCTGGCCAGGTGGATTGATTACTAATTGGGAGCAAGTGCGCAAATCCATCAAACGGATGAACGATATTGAGGACGGTTTGGCGCACAATAAATTCCAGGATTTGACCAAATATGAGCGCTTGCTTTTGGAAAAAGAGTTGGCGCGCCTGGAACGGTTGTTTGGGGGCTTGAAAAATTTGCACGCGCGGCCGGATGCGCTGTTTGTGGTGGACGCCCAAAAAGAGAAAAATGCGGTCCACGAGGCGCTGAAAGAAAAGGTGGAAGTGATCGCGATGGTGGATACGAATACGGATCCGACTGGAATTTCGCTGGTGATTCCGACTAATGATGACGCGATTAGTAGTATTCGGTTGATCGTGAGCGAGGCTTTGGGTGTGCGGCGCGAGGCACCCACAGTAAGAGTGGCAAAGAGTGCGGCCAAAGAAGAGAAACAAGAGGAAAAAGCAGCAGAAGAAAAAGAAGATAAAAAGTCTACGAAAGTAGAAGAAAAAACCGAAGAATCAACTAAAAAGACTGTGAAAAAAGAGACGAAAAAAGCCAGCAAAAAGGTTGGTGAAACAGACAAGAGTGAAACGAAGGAGAGCAAATGATTGACGCGGCGACGATAAAAAAAATTCGGGAAGTGACTGGGGCGGGGATGCTGGATTGCAAAAAGGCGCTGGAGGCGACAGAGGGCGATTGGGATAAGGCTTTGGCGTGGCTGAAAGAAAAAGGCTTAGCGAATGCGGACAAAAAGGCCGACCGGGAGACCAATGAAGGCTATATTGGCTCTTATGTCCACGCAACGGGCAAAATTGGGGCTTTGGTGGAGCTGCAGTGCGAGACGGATTTCGTGGCTCGCAACGACGAATTTAAGGCCTTAGCGCAAGAAATTGCGATGCAAGTGGCGGCGATGGATCCGCAAGACGAAGCCGAATTGCTGGCGATGGAGATGATCAAACGGGGCGAGGAAACAGTGGAACAAGCAATTAAAGCTTTAAGCGGGAAAATCGGGGAAAAGATGGCTTTAGGCAGATTTGTCCGGTTGCAATTGGCTTAGAAGAGTAAAAATTGAGACAAAATGTGCCCTCCCCGGCGGGGAGGGCACATTTTTCAAATGATCAACATGGCATCGCCGAAGCTAAAAAAGCGATAACGGTTGGCGATAGCGTCTTGGTAAGCGTGTCCCAGAGGTGAGCTGGCGAAATCGTGGAAGTGGTGGTAGCTTGGCGGAGCACTGGCGAAAGCTGAGACCAGCATGAGGAGAGTACTTTCGCTGAGGTGAAAATTGGTCAGCAGATGATCGGTGAGGCGGAAGCGGGCGGGCGGGTAGAGGAAAATGTTGGTGTCGCCGCTGAGGCTGGTAGCGGGGGAATCAAGCTGATCGGCGACGCTTTCTAGCGTCCGGGTGGCGGTGGTGCCGATAGCCAGAAGGTGCGCGCCACGGCGGCGCGCGGCGCGCAGGCGAGCCAAGTTAGTCTCATCGATACTGTAATACTCGGTGTGCATATGATGCTGGCGGATGTCGTCGGTTTTGACGGTGAGAAAAGTGCCCAAACCGACGTGCAAGGTGACATCGATAAACTCGACGCCTTTTTCTTGCAAAATTTGCGTTAATTCCGGGGTGAAGTGGAGGCCGGCGGTGGGGGCGGCGACGGAACCGGGCACGCTGGCGTAGACAGTTTGATAATCAACGCGTAATTGCCGCTCGCTGGCGGGGGAGTGAATGTAGGGCGGGATAGGGGTTTGACCGTATTCTTGCAAAAATTGCGTGAATTCGCGGAACGTGGCCTGAAAGGCGAGGGTGCGCTCGTAGCCAGTGTCAGCACTGCGGCAGACGGCAGTGAGACTGCTGGGTGGGAAAGTGAGAGATTGGCCGGTTTTGAGGCCAGGGCGGCTGATGACAGACCAGGTTTGTTGGTGGGCATCGCTGGCGAGCTGGCGAGTAAGTAATACCTCGACGCGGCCGCCGGTGGTCTTTTGGCCCCAGATACGTGCGGGAATAACGCGTGAATTGTTACGCACCAGGACGAGATCGACGGCTAATTCTTGCAAAATTTGCGGTAATTCGTAAAAATAGTGATGCGACCAGGTGCCGGTGGCGCGGCGGAAAACGAGGAGACGGCAGTGGTCGCGCTGGGACGAAGGCGCATGGGCAATCAGGTCTGGAGGTAGCTGGTAGCTAAAATCGGCTAAATTGTACATAGGTGAGGGCGATTATACCACATTTCTGCCTGGAAAAGCGGGGGATTGGCAATTACCGCAAATTTTGCAAGAATAAAGCGATTGACAGGGGCAAGCGAACTGGCTATAATGTATACTTATGTATCGTTATACGCCAGCGAAAAATCGAGCTGACACGCAACACTATCGCAAGCGCCAGGCGGTTACGCAGACGGCCGTGGCCAAAAGCCGCCAGGCGGCTGGCAAAACGGGACAGACGAAAAAAAGGAC
>JAFRKU010000025.1 GCA_017431585.1 bacterium
ACTCCCGGGTTGGGGCACGCATACTAAAAAAACCACGGCCGCACCATCGCTAGCAATACTCCCACAATGTGGTATAATAATGGTATGGCGCCCAAACAACTGACACCAGCCGCAAGAATGCGACGCCGCGCCCAAGGCGCGCGCCGATGGCGCAACTTTTGGTTGCTCATCTTGCTACTCGGTATCGGCGCCCTGGTGGCTTTTACCTTGTTTTTTTGGTCGGTGGCTGCCAGTTTGCCCGCGCCCAATCAAGTGGTGCGCGACAGCGGTTTTTCCACCAAAATTTACGATCGCCACGGCGAACTCCTGTATGATTTTTACGCCGATGCCTGGCGCGAACCTTTCACTCTTGATCAAGTCAGCCCGCACTTGATCAATGCCACCGTAGCCGTCGAGGACAAAGACTTTTACAAACACTCGGGCTTCGATTTTTTGACCATTGTCCGTATTCCTTATTATTATCTAACCCAACACCGAGTCGTCGGCGGCTCGACGCTGACCCAACAGCTGACCAAAATGATGCTTTTGACCAATGAGCGCAAAATTATGCGCAAGTTTCGCGAGCTAATTTTGTCCATGCAAATTGAAAAAATGTTTACCAAAGATCAAATTTTGGAAATGTATTTAAACGAGTCGCCCTACGGCGGCAATATTCACGGCGCCAATTTGGCCGCCCAGCAATATTTTCACACCAATGTTTCTGATTTGTCCGTGGCTCAGGCGGCAGTGATCGCCGGCTTGCCCCAAGCTCCAGGCCGCTATTCGCCTTTTGCCGGCTACACCAATGACGAAGGCGAGTACTACTGGCACATTCGCGCCAGTGGCGTGCTGCGCCGGATGCTGGAGGACGGCTACATCAGCCAAAGCGCCTACCAGGACGCGCTCGCGGAATTAGATACTTTCGAATTTACGCGCCAAATCAGTGATATCAAAGCCCCACATTTCGTTTTTTACGTGGAGGATTTACTGCGGGATATGTACGGCGACGAAATGGTGGACGCCGGCGGCCTGGAAGTTTACACCACGCTCGACTACCAATTGCAAGCCAGCGCCGAGGCCATCGTAGCCTCAGAAATTGATAAAGTGGCAGATTCTTACGGGATTAGTAATGGCGCTGCCCTGGTGCTGGATCCGCAAACCGGACAAATTTTGTCCATGGTGGGCTCACGGGACTATTTTAGCAGTGACATTGACGGCCAATTTAATGTCACCGCTCACCCGCAAGCTTTGCGCCAGCCGGGCTCTTCGATCAAACCTTTGGTCTATCTGGCATTTTTGCAACAAGGCGGCACCGCCGCTCACATGTTTGCCGATGTCCCCACCACTTTTCAAGCCAACGAACTCATCACGCCCTACACGCCCAAAAATTACGACGGCAAATTCCGCGGCCCGGTGAGTTTGCGCAATTCTTTGGGCAACAGTTTCAATATTCCCGCGGTCAAGGCTTTAAGTTACGTCGGCATGCAAAACTTTTTAAGTTTTGCCGAAAAAGCCGGCATCTCCACGCTTGCTCCCACCCCAGAAAATTTGCAAAATTTGGGCGTGGCCCTGGCCTTAGGCGGTGGCGAAATTCACATGATTGAGTTGGCTGGCGCCTATTGCGCTTTTGCCAACGGCGGCTACAAGGTGGAGCCGACAGCGATTTTGCAAGTAAAAACAGTGCAAGGCGATGTTTTGTTCCAACAAAACGATGTCCGCGGGGCGCAAGTTTTCGGCGAGGATGAAACATTTATTATCAATGATATTTTGTCCGATAATTCCGCGCGGATGCTGGAGTTTGGCGCTAACTCGCTACTCAATACCGGCCGGCCGATTGCGGTCAAAACCGGGACGACGAATCAAATGAAAGACAACTGGACCATCGGCTGGTCACAAAGTTTTTTGGTCCACGTCTGGGTGGGCAATAATGACGCTACACCAATGAAATCAGTGGCCTCCGGTATCACGGGGGCGTCGCCGATTTGGCGCGCGATTGTCAATCGCTTGGTGGAGTTGGGCTACCCGACACCTGAGTTTGTCCAGCCGAAAAATGTAATTAAAGCCCAAGTAGACGACCTTTCCGGCTACCCAGAGCACGATGGCTTTCCAGCCCACGAAGAATATTTTGTCAAAAATACGCTCCCTACCGGCAACGATCCGATTCACACCAAACTCAAACTCTGCCGCGGCGAGGCCAATAAATTGGCCACTGATAGCCAAATTAATGTGGGCGACTATGACGAGCGCGAGTACATTGTCATGCGGGAAAATGATCCCATCAGCCAAGACGGCGTCAATCGTTGGCAGATGGGGATAGACGCTTGGGCCGCCGATCAGGGCGACGAGCGCTACCACGCCCCCACCGAAACCTGCGGCGTCAACTCGGATCTGTCGGTGGCTTTTTACGGCATTAGCAATGGCGAAAACACGGAGCTAGATCACATTAAGTTTGGTGTGCGCGCCAGCAGTGAGACGGGAGTGGAAAAAATCGAGCTGTATCGCAATGGTGAGCGCATTAGCGAAGAGCACGCGGCCCATTTTGAAACAGAGTGGCAACTCAACCGCGGTATCTATGAACTCAAAGCGGTGGTTACTTCGCGCGACGGCAAGCAAGCGGAAACCGTGATTAAAGTGGGCGTAGGCGGCGATAAAGTGTAAACCCGGGAGTTACTCCCGGGTTTGGTCCCCATTTTTGCCTGGAAAACGTCAAACCCGGGAGCAACTCCCGGGTTTACCAAAAGTCGGGAGTAACTCCCGACTTTTGTGTTTTCAGTGTCTGCCTCCGCTTAATCGTCGCTGCCGCCCCGCGCCCGCCAATCACCGCGCTCTTCAATGATTTTTTGCGTAATCGCCGCGGGCACTTCGTCATAGTGACTGGGGATCATCACGCTGGTCGCCCGACCTTGCGTCATCCCCCGCAGCGCCGTCACGTAACCTTGCATCTGACTCAAAGGCACAGTCGCTTTAATAATAGTCACGTTGCCACGTGTGGTCGTGCCGCTGATTTGCGCTCGGCGCGAGCCGAGGTCGCCAATCACATCACCCATGAATTCTTCCGGTGTCGTCACTTCCACGTCCATGATCGGTTCAATCAAAATCATGCCCGCGTTTTTCACCGCCTCGCGCATACCCAGAGAACCGGCCATCTTAAACGCCAGCTCGCTGGAGTCAACTTCGTGATACGAACCATCGTACAAAGTAACTTGGATATCCACCATCGGGTAGCCAGCCAAAAAGCCGCGATCCAAAGCCTCTTGTACCCCCTTGTTGGTCGGTTCGATAAACTCGCGTGGCACCCGACCGCCAGTGATAGCGTTGACAAATTCGTAACCCGTACCGCGATCTTTAGGCGCAATCTTGAGCAAAACGTGACCGTATTGACCGTGACCGCCAGTTTGCTTGATGTACTTGCCTTCGCCTTGCGACTCGAGAGTAATCTTTTGCCGGTATGCCACTTGCGGTTTACCCACGTCTGCTTCCACTCTATACTCGCGCTTGAGACGATAGTCCATGATTTCCATGTGCAACTCG
>JAFRKU010000026.1 GCA_017431585.1 bacterium
AAATCGCACTTAAAAACAGCACTGGTGCCAAACTCAAATACGCGCTGGAACTCACGACCCTAATGATAAATTCCGACCACAGTTTGTACGCTAGCGTCATCGTCACCGTCAGTGCCACCAGCAGTCCCGTTGACCAGAGCCGCACTGTTTGCCTTTGTCTGTCATTGGCTCGCACGAATTCGGTGTAAGCCACATTAATCAGCGGTGTGGCCGCGTACCACAAAACTTTCGCCAGCAATGACGCCACCGCGTAAACTCCCGCCGCTTCGCTGTCTAGTACCAACTTCGCCACCGCCACGTCCACATACAGCATCCCGCTGCTCACCAGCGTCACCACCGCCGGCAGCCACCAGTCTTTCATGCGCCAGCTCACAAGCGCCATTTCTGTCGTCGTCTCGCTGCGTCGTTTGTCTTGTCGCCATTGTCTATACCAGCCGTAACCATAAGTCACCGCTTGCCAGCCGCCCACCATGACGAAACACCACAACATCGTGTTCATACTCACGCTGCCGCGCAACATGATTGCCCCCGTGGCCACCCGCGCCACCATCGTCACCAATGTCACCCCGCTTAGCGTCCCAAACTTTTCCCGACCGGCCAGCACCGCCGTCACCACAGCGCTCACCCCGCTGCATCCCAGCCACCACACCACCACCAACGGTGACCACGCCGACACAAAATTCGCCCCCGCATACAACCACGCCATGATTAAAATGAGCGCGATTGCCAACCCTCGCCACATCTGGCTCCGAGTTCGGAGCCAGGCTAAATGTACCTTCCGATCCTTTTGACTCGCCACCCATTTGGTCAGTTGTAACTGTCCCACGCTCAGCGGTAGCGACAGCAACATCATGTACGCATTGATACTCGCGTACTCACCGTATACCGCTGTACTGGTGTGGCGCACCATCAGCCAATTAAAAATTAAAGCCAAAAAATTCGCGACCGCGCTCGCCAGCGAATACATCGCACTCCGGCGCAAAAAAAGTTGAGCAGCCTTGTCTGTTTTTTTTGACACACTTTATTATATCACGCTTCCGCCCACAACGGCGCCGGATACACGCCCTCGCCAATCAGCCGCTTAATTTGCGCCACTGCCTCTTGTCTGTCGGCGCCATATGTCATCCCGAACCATGCGCTCTCGGTGGGCAACACTTCCATGCTAGCCGTGCCGGCTTGAATCAAATCATTGACCACCACTGGCGTGAAAAACTCTCGGCTCAGGTCCTGACCGCTGTCTCGGACAAATTGTTCAAATTCTTTACTCAAATATTCAAAAATATCCGGTGTAAAGGCAAACATCACCATCGATACCAAGCGGTCTGGCGCCAAAATATGATCGGTATCGGTTTTATCACGGCTCACGATTTGTCCGTCCACCCAACCGACTTTGGTGTGCTCGTGAATCGAAGTCAAGCAATGCTGCTCGTCCACTTTCAGCAAGCCCCGCGACACCCAGCCGTTTTGTGACAAAGTGTTGCCTAGTCTGTAACCCACAACGGCGTAGCGATTTTGGCTGCCCGTCGGCAACTTTTCCAGCCAGTCGGCCACCGTTTGGTACGCCGCTCGCCCGTAAAAATCGTCCGCACTAATCACCGCAAAAGGCTCGTGCACCACGTCTCGTGCCGCCAGCACCGCGTGCCCCGTGCCCCACGGTTTCACTCGGCCCGCCGGCGGCACAAAACCAGCCGGAACATCATCCATTTTTTGGTAGACATAAACTATTTCCACCTCGCGCCCAAACTTTTCGCGGGCAAAATGTTTTTGAAACTCCGCGGCGAAATCTGGCCGAATGATAAACACTATTTTGTCAAAACCCGCCGTCAGAGCGTCATAGACCGCGTAATCAATCAGATACTCGCCGTCGGGTCCCAACTGATCAATTTGTTTCAGTTTACCGTAACGACTGCCCATCCCGGCCGCCATCACCACTAATGTCTTTTTCATACTCAAATTATATCACAACTTGTGTCGTTTGGCAAGCTTAATATGTGGTATAATAGCACCCATGTGGAGAAAGTTGACCGGTTTGCTTATCAGTTTGGCTTTCAGTGTTGGTCTAGCGCACGCCGCAACTATTCCGCAACCGACCAGCGATTTTTTTGTTTACGACGGCGCCCATGTTTTGTCGGCTGACACTTATCAAACTCTACAAGCTCAAGCCGTCGCTCTGGAGGCTTCCACTGGCTCACAATTGGTTGTAGTCACCATTCCCACTCTCGATGACCAAGATATCGAAAGTTTCGCCACCCAACTTTTCCGCGACTGGGGCATCGGCAGCCGAGAGCGCAACGACGGCGTCCTCCTCCTGCTCGCCATCCAAGACCACCAGTATCGGCTGGAAATCGGTTACGGTTTGGAAGGTGCCATTCCTGATGGCGTCGCCGGTTCCATTGGCCGCCAGTTTTTGGTTCCCAATTTGAAAAATGACGATTACGATACCGCCGTTTTACAAGCCACCGCCGCCTTAGTCAAACTCATGGTCGGTGAAGCCGTCGCCAGTGATTACGCCACCGAACAACTCACCGATACTGCCGTTGCCATCTTGCCCACGTTGGTCATGATTTTTGCCATCGCTTTTTTCTCCATCGGCCAACATTTTGCTTTTTGGCGCCGTTGTCCGCGCTGTTCTCTGCGCCAACTGCGCCGCCGCACCAAGCATCTGTACGGTAATTATTATCAAGAAACTACCACTTGCCGCCATTGTGGTTATCAAACTTCCCGCCGCTATTATAGCAGTTCCGCCAGCAGTTCTAGTCATAGTTCTAGCGGTGGTGGCGGCGGTCATTCCGGTGGCGGTGGCAGCAGTGGTGGCGGCGGGGCCAGCGGGAGTTGGTAAAATTTAAAGGCTTGATACTATTATAATAGTATAAAAATAAAAACAGAAAGGTCAGTATGTCAACTGAAAAAAACAATTCTAGCAAAATGTGGCTCATCATCGGCGCCGTGGTCGTCGTTTTGGCCATGTGGGGCATTGGTAGTTACAATGGTTTGGTCACCATGGGCGCGGCCGCTGACAATGCCTGGGCCCAAGTGGAAAACAATTTGCAGCGCCGTAGCGATTTGATTCCGAATTTGGTCGAAACCGTCAAAGGCTACGCCAACCACGAAGAAGAAGTTTTCACCGCGATCGCCGACGCCCGAGCCAAATTGGCTGGCGCCACCACCGTGGACGAAACCACCGTTGCCGCCAGCGAGATGGAAGGCGCGCTTTCGCGCTTGTTGGCCATCAGCGAAAACTATCCGGAACTCAAATCCAATGAAAACTTCATGAAATTGCAAGATGAATTGGCTGGGACGGAAAATCGTTTGGCCACTGCCCGCAAAGATTACAATGACGCCGTCACCGCTTACAACGTCAAAATCCGCTCCATCCCCACCAATATCATCGCTGGTCTCATGGGCGCGCAGGCGAAATCTTTGTTTACCATCACCGAAGCCGCCGCGGCCAATCCGCAAGTTAGTTTTCAGTAAATTGCTGCATGTTGCCTGATTTAAGACTGCCTTCCGGACCGCTTTATATTATCTACCGTCTCAAAAAAGCCGGTTATGAAGCTTTTTTGGTCGGTGGAGCGGTCCGGGACAGTCTAGGCAACGCCCTGGGTTTTTATCAAACCGCCAAAACCATCGACGCCGACGATTTTGACTTTACCACCAACGCCACTCCCGAGCAAATCATGGCTGTCTTTCCTCAAAGTTTTTACAAAAACACCTTTGGCACCGTCAGCGTCACGCCCCATGATTTGCGCCAGCTCATGGGTTTACCACCGCAACCGGTAGCGCCAGCGGTACCTGTGGCCGCCGGCCGCATCGATATTACCGCCGCTACTCGTTTGCACGAATCACTTGATCTACCGACTCACCCGCGTGAGCCGCAAGAACCCAAAAATTACGAAATCACCACCTATCGGGTGGGGGAGACGTACACCAACGATAGCCACCGCCGGCCCCAAAGTTTGCAGTGGGGGACCAGCATTAGCGACGATCTCACCCGCCGCGATTTCACCATCAATGCTTTGGCGCTCACCATTAATCTGCCGCTGCTGGAAAAGTTTTTTGGCCATGTGCCAGACGATACCTACCCGCTTCGCGCCACCGATTACACCCTCATTGATGACTTCGCTGGTCTCACCGATTTACAAGACAATCTGGTTCAAGCCATCGGCGACCCAGACGAGCGTTTTCGCGAAGACGCCCTCCGGCTCATGCGTGCCGTCCGCCTCAGCGTCCAGCTCAATTTTGCCATCGAAGATCACACCTATCAAGCGCTCAAACGCCAAGCCGACTTGCTCCAAAGTATCAGCGGCGAGCGTATCCGCGACGAATTTTTCAAAATCTTAGCCAGTGATTATCCCAAAGAGGGCATCATGTTGCTGGACGAAACCGGCTTGCTCACCTATATCGTCCCCGAGTTGCTCGCCGCCAAAGGCGTAGCTCAATCCGGTCACCATCTCACCGACGTCTGGGTGCATTCGCTCGATGCCCTCGCCAATTGCCCGAGCATTGATCCCCTGGTCCGCCTGGCCAGTTTGTTGCATGACGTGGGCAAACCGGCCACTCAAGAAATGATCGATGGCCAGTACACTTTTTACAATCACCAAAACGTCGGCGCCAAAATGGTCCGCCACATCGCCCACCGCCTCAAACTTTCCCGCGCTGATACCGACCGGCTCACCACTCTGGTGCGCCACCACATGTTCCATTATCAGCCCACCGATACCGACGCTGCCATCCGCCGCTTTATGCGCCAAGTAGGCCTGGACAATCTCAATGACATTTTAGATGTCCGCGAAGCTGACCGGCTCGGCAGTAACGCGCGCAAAACCTCTTGGCGCCTGGAAGAAATGAAACAACGTATGATCGCCCAACTCCACCAGCCGATGCAAGTTCGCGACCTGGCCATCGGCGGCCACGAGCTCATGGATCATTTCCACTTGTCGCCTGGTCCCATTTTAGGCGAAGTTCTCCAAGCGCTCCTTGAGCGCGTCCTCGATGATGCCACCCTCAACACTCCGGAGCAATTGCTCGCCATCGCCAGCGACCTTTTACGCTCCCGCCCCGACGGCGGGACATCCGCCCCCGCCGCGCGCGCCTGATTTCCGCCACGCCTGGAAATTGCCTCTTGACAAAAAGCCTATAATATGTTATAATAACACCTATGAAACGATATTTTGGCTGGCAATGGTGGCTCGCTTTAGCCATCGGTTTGGCGCTTGCTCTGTCTCTCGCCTGTTACTATCTAGCGCCGAATTCGTCTTCTCCCGTCGCTACCGGTCAGCGCACCGATGTAGATTCCGCCCCGACGGCGAGCCCTTCCGCCCCCGCGCTCACCTACCGGCACATCAGTGACCTGCCCGCCGAGCAAACCGGCTGGACGCAAGCCGTGCCTGCCGAGTATTTCGCTCCCAGCGATCGCCCCGGCAGCCTGCGCCAGGTCACCTATGACGCCTACGACTATCTGCGCGACGGCGCCCCGGTCACCAAAACCGCCTGGGTCTATTTGCCTTACGGCTACGACGACGCCGACCAGACCACCGCTTACGACATTTTATATCTGCTCCACGGTTGGGGCGGCCAGGCCGGCGAATTCTTCTTTGTCCAAGACGGCCAGATTAAAAATATGTTTGATCATTTGATCGCCGCTGGTCTTATCAAACCTATGATTATCGTCAGTCCCACTTTTTACACCGAGCAAACGCCCACTGACTTTGACACGTCCATCGTGGCCGCTCGCGCTTTCAATTATGATTTCATCGATAGCCTCATGCCCGCCATCGAAAGCCAATTTCACACTTTTGCTCGCTCCACCACTGCCACCGACCTGGCCGACAGTCGCGACCATCGGGCTTTCGCCGGTTTTTCCCTCGGCGCCGTCGCCACCTGGAATGAATTCATTTTTCACCCCGATTTCATTCGCTACTTTTTGCCTATGTCCGCCGCCTGCTGGTATTTCGGCGGTTACGATGACTACCATCCGGTGGAAACCACCGACTACTTTTTGGAGTTGATCGCCACCCGTCATCTCCTGGATCGCGGTTACTTTATCTATGCCGCCACCGGTACATATGATGCTTTTGTCGCCCAAGTTCACGATCAACTCACCGAAATGATCGGTCGGGGCGTGCCCGAATTTGACCGCACCCACGTGGCTTTTTTCCAAAAGCCCCAAGGTAAACACAATCACGAAGCCATCGCTGAGTATTTATACAACGCCCTGCCGCTGTTTTTCGCCGATTAATTGACTTGCTCGCGCTCGGCCACCGCCACGCCCAGTTCGCGATAAGCCGTCGCCCGTTTGCGCGCCATCGCCCGGAAAATGCCCATCTGCTCGTCCACGTAATCATACACGTGTGCGCTCTCTTTCCCCGGGGCACTGCGTTGCACGCGTCCCACGTATTGGATAAGCTTACCTCGCCACGAAAAAGGAAAAGTCAGAAACAAATAATCGGCCGCTGGCCAGTCGAAGCCTTCGCCCACCACGCCGCCAGTCGCCACCATGATTTGGTAAGTATTGTTTTTCACTTGAGCGATGAGTTCTTCGCGCTCTTGTTTGCCCACTTGTCCGGTGATTAGCACTGTTCGCGCCGTCGGTATCCGGCGGGCAATCATTTCGTGCAACATTTGCGCATGTGACACCCGCTCCGACAAAACAATGATTTTCCCTCCTTGCTGGTAAGCGCTTGCTACGTCATCTACAATTTGCCGCAAGCGTCCGGAGTCGGCAATCAGCTCGCTACCCAACTCCACAAACTCTTTGTCTTCCGCTTTGTCAATCAGTGTTTCCGTCGGTTGCCAATGAAGAAACGTCGGCACCCGCGCCGTCGGCAGTAAATCGTCGCTCCGGCTGGACTCCAGCGGTGTTGTGGGTACAATCGGGCCAATGTAAAAATTCATCAACCGGTCCAGCTTGTCTTTGCGATACGGCGTGGCCGTCAGCCCCAGCGCCCAAGAGGCGGCAAAACCGCGCACCACTTTGGCAAAAGTATTGGCCGGCACATGATGACATTCGTCCACCACCACCAAACCAAATTCATTTTTTAGACGCTTGGTACCGCGCGACAGCAAAGTTTGGTAGGAAGCCACCGTCACCAGTCGGCCAATTTCCCAGCGCCCTTCGCCAATCAAACCAATGTCACCGTCTGTGACTTGGCAAAAATCGCTGATCCGTTTTTGCCACTGACTCAGCAGCGCTCGGGTGTGCACAATGATAATCGTTTTTTGCGCCCGAGTGGCAATCATGTCAATCGCCATCATCGTTTTGCCAAAGCCCGGCTTGGCTTCCAAAATCGCTCGCCGGTGTGATAGCAGTTTGTCTTTGGCCACCTGTTGCTCGTTTTTCAATTGAATCTGACTGACCAAAGGCGTCACCGGTTTGTCCACTCGTTTGTCCACCAGCTCGACTTCGATGTTGTGTTGCTTTAAATATTGCCATAATTTGGGCCCAAAACCAATCGGCAAGTACCAGTGCGTCTTGCGCTCTCGGTAACATTTGATTTCTGTGGGCACTTTCCACAGCGAGTACCCTAGTCGCGCCAGTTCTGCCCGTTTCGGATTGGCAAAAGACAGCTCCCGACGCAAAAACGTGGCCAGCTCGCCGTCGACTTGCTCGACCGGCAACGTGATTTCGCAATCAAGCGTGAGTGTCAGTTTGGTCATGAGTTTTCTGGACTTTCGCCCCCTCCAGAGTATCAATTATGCGGTAACCGGCTTCCTCAATTTTAGTTCGCAAAAAATCTGCTCGCGCCCAATCTTTATCGGCCCGCGCGCTTTCGCGCTGGCTCAGCCAGTCGGCCACTTGTGCTTCCAAGTCGTCCCGTTTGATTTCCTGGCTCAATTGTCGTCTTTTGCGCTCCACTTGCGCGCGCAAATCTAGTCCCAAAATTTCGTCCAAGTCAATCAGTAAATCATAGCGTCCCCGCGGACCCAAATTGGCTTTCAAAATTTCGCTGATAGTCGCCAGTGCCGCCGGCACATTGAGATCATCGTTGACCAGCGTCAAAAACTTTTGTCGGTATTCGTCGGTTTTGGTCAAATATTCGCCGCTGGTCATGCTCGGTTCGCTCTCGCGCTCAAAAACCGCCAAAGCCGCTACCAGTCTGTCATAAGCGGTTTGCGCCGCCGCCATCGCTTCCCATGTAAAATTCAGCTCGTGTCGGTAGTGCGACATCAAAAACAAATAGCGCAACGCCTCCGGGGTGAAACCTTTGGCCACCACGTCTTCCAGTCGGTAAATGTTACCCAACGACTTGCTCATTTTTTGATTATCAATCCGCATGAAGTTGTGATGCACCCAGTGTTTCACGAAAGGTCGCTTGCCCGTGTAGCTTTCGGCCTGCGCAATTTCATTGGTGTGATGCACCGGAATATGATCTACGCCACCCGAATGGATATCCACAGGCATCCCCAACTGATCCAGCGCCATCGCCACGCATTCCAAATGCCACCCCGGGAAAGATCGCTCCCCCCATGGCGACGGCCACACCATTTGCCGGTTTTCGCCCGGTGCCTCTAGTTTCCACACTGCAAAATCCGTCGGGTGACGCTTGCCCGCCACTTTTTCCACCCGCGCCCCTTCTTGCAGCGCCGCCAAATTCAACCGCGCCAACTCACCGTAATGTTCAAAGCGGCTAGTGTCAAAATACAAACCATCGCCTTCGATTAAATAAGCATACCCTTTTTTCTCCAACTCCACCGCGATGCGCAATTGTTCATCAATGTATTCAGTCGCCCGCGTCACCACCGTCGGCCGGCTGATGTGCAACTTATCACAACTCTCAAAAAAATATTTTTCAAAAAATCGCGCCACGTCAGTGACGGATTTGTGATCGCGCGCCGCCCCCTTTTCCAATTTATCAATGCCAGTGTCGCTATCGGAAGTCAAGTGCCCGACGTCAGTCACATTTTGCACGTGCTTGACTTGGTAACCATCGTAGCGCAACACCCGCAACAACACGTCGTCCATCACGTAGCGGCGCAAATTACCCAAATGCGCATAATCGTAAGCCGTGATCCCGCACGCATACATCCGCAACTCGCGCCCTTCCGGTCGTGCCACTTCTTCCACCTGCCGACTCATCGTGTTGTACAATTTTAAATTCATAGATTTTGTCCCCACAAGTAACTATTGTTTTCCTTCTCGCCCGCGAAAAAGTCGGCGCCATCAATCCCAAACCCACCCGTGATCGTCACCGGGAATTGTCGGGCGCTATCGATCAGCCAACTCAAATTCGCCGTCAGCGTCGCGATGTAATAGCCGTCCACTTCTTGCCCGTCAATCTGCCCGGGCCGGACTTCCACTTGCACCGGCGCGCTCGCGCCACTGCTGTCTTGCATGGCAAAATTATTCAAGCGCAACACAAACTCTTGCTTTTCGTCCGTCACGTAATACGTACCATAATCGCTTCCATCGATAGCCAAAGGCGAATGTACCAGTTGTTGCAAATCGTCCAGCTGCAGCAAAAAGCTAAATTTGTTTGGCGGCAATTGACACATCGTATCCGACCCCGTCAAACTTAAAAACTTCAAACAAGCCGTGTCAAAATTTTCCCGGTCACCAATGATAATTTTGCTGGTAATCCCGCGCTCGGGCACCACCGTGTAAGCCAAATCCACATTGTCGGCGACCGCCAAATTGCTCACCACGTCATAACCTTGCTCGCGCGTCAGCACCGTTTCACTTTTAATTTTTTCCACTGCCGCCGCCACCTCTTGCAAATCGCTCTCGTCGCTGGCGATCAGTTGCTCACCTAAAAGTTCTCGGCTCAAGCGCAACACCTCTTCGTCCGCCGCCAAACTGGTCCCGGCTGAAAGCTGCGTTTCGTCCACCCCCACGCTAAAAATTTGCCACTGCACGCCTGGCTGATAACCGTCCACAAGCGCAGCCACCGCCAACTGATCCAGCAAATTCCGGTCCACGTCGCGACTCGTCTGCTCGCCTCCCGCCGTTTTTTCAAACCGCACATAAGCACTCGTCGGATTTTGCTTGTCGCCAAATTCCGCCCGCCACCCGGGATTAATGGCCACATACTGCGCCCGCGACTTATCGCTGGCCGGAATAATATTGGCATTCAGCACAAAATGATGCCGGATACTCGCTGGCCACAACGACAGCGACCACCACGATTTCGAACAGGCGACCACCGCCAACCACGCTACCACGAGCACCAACACCCCGCCACCAATCAGGACAGACTTTTTCATACAGATATTATAACTCACAAATGGCTCAAATTGGTGAGCAGTTTAATAGAGTTTCAAAGTGGCGTCAATCTGTGGCAACATCAGCTCATCGCGCAAGACTTTAGCGTTGTCCAACCGCGCCAGCAGCCGATCAGACGATTGCTGGTCAGCGCTCAGCTCGTAATAAGTCCGCAGCGCCTGCTCTCGCGCCAGCCGCCGCTGTCGATTGACCAAAATGGCCACCAGTCCACTGATGACTAAAGCCACCGCCAAAATAATTAAAGTCCACTTCACCGTCGTGCTCATATTTACTCCAACTTGACGTAATTTTTCAAACTGTTTTCCACTTCTGTCACCACTCCGTCCAGTCGCGCGCGCAAACTTTCATATGATTCATACGAATTCACCGCCGCTGCCGTTTGTTTCAACTCCGCCATTTCCGTCCGCAAACTGCTCAGCGTCTTTTCGATTTCTTGTAACTGCACCGTTTTTTCCCGCGCGCTCACTTCGCTGCCGGCGCTATTGATGATCCGCTGATTTTGATTTTGATACAACGTTACATAATTTTCCACAATTGCGTCCAACTCGCTCCAGTAAATCCCGGCCATAATTTGGTAAGCCGCTTCATTAAATTTCGCGTATACACTGGCAAATTCGCTATCCGCCCGCGACCACTCGCTACTGTCAGACAAAACGGTGATAATGTCGCCAAAATTGACTTCATAAGTCGTCAGCAGTCGCTCAAAAGTCGCCAGCTGTTCGCCATCGGTCACATAAGTCCGCGCCAGCTCCCGCAAATAATTAATAAAAGCCAAAACCGTTTGCTGTCGCGCTACAAATGTCTGCCGCCCGCTAGCAAACAAATTGTTATAATTCGTCTCACTGCCGCTTGCTGCGTACAATTGTTTGTCCCGATTAAAACTCGCCGCCGCCTGCCGGTAATCGCCCACCGCCGCCAAATAAGTGGCGCGAGTCGACTGTGCCCGACACACCCCCGTAAAAACGGCCAAAATACCAATACTCAAAAATATTGACTGGACAGTATTTTTTAGCATATTAGATCAAATTTTGTCTATATTTGTTCACATTTTGTCTACAATTCTTGTTTCGCGATCAAAGGCTGTTTTTTCAAAGCTTTCGCCCGCACCAAGTCGCTCGCTTCAAACAGCGACTCAAACGTCCCACAATCGTACCACTTGCCATCAATCACTCGCACGTCCAGTGTTTTCTCGCGCAAGTACGCTTTGTGCACATCCACGATTTCCAACTCGCCACGCGCCGACGGTTTAATTTTTTTCGCCTTTGCCACCACCGTATTGTCAAAAATGTACAAACCGGGAATGGCGTAATTCGACTTCGGCTGCTCCGGCTTTTCTTCAATCGAAGTCACCCGATTATTTTTATCAAAAGCCACCACCCCGAAACGTTTCGGATCTGCCACCTGTTTGGCGAAAATACGTCCACCGGACTTAAACGATTGAATTTCCGGCGTGAAATTGTGTTCAAACAAATTGTCCCCCAAAATCAGCGTCACATTGTCATCGCCAATAAATCGTTCTCCAATGATAAAAGCTTGCGCCAAACCATCGGGATGCGGCTGAACTTCATAGGAAAATTTGCAGCCAAATTTGTCGCCGTTACCCAAAAGATTCAAAAAGTCACCGGCGTTTTTGGGCGCGATGATCAGCAAAATTTCCGTAATCCCCGCGTCAATCAGCGTCTGGATCGGATAAAAAACCATCGGCCGATTATACACCGGCAGCAATTGTTTGCTGGTTACATAAGTCAGCGGCCGCAACCGCGTCCCCGCTCCGCCTGCTAAAACGATGCCTTTCATGCTTGCTCCTTTACGCTCAAACCGAGCTCTTCCAACTGCGTCCCCGTCACCGCGCCCGGCGCGCTCATCACGCTCACGCTCCCGCTCCCGCTGGTGGGGAAAGCCACACATTCTTTAATCGACGTCTCGCCGGTCAGCACCGCCACCAACCGATCAAGCCCCAAAGCAATCCCGCCGTGCGGCGGCGTGCCCAAATCGAAAGCCCGCAACATATGCCCCACGCTCGCTTCAATTTCCTCTTGACTATAGCCCATGATTTTATACGTTGCTTCCAGCACTTCTCGCGTGTGCGCTCGCAAACTCCCGCCCCCGACTTCGTAGCCGTTGCAGACTAAATCGTACTGCGCCGTGATAATTTTATCAATGTTGCGCCCGGCCAGCAAATCTGGAATAAATTCTTTTTCCGGCGTGGAAAACGGATTGTGGGTAAAAGTCCAGCCGCTTTTGCCGTCGATAACTTCGGCCGCATCCGACTTGTCCACTTTTTTGAAAAACGGAAATTTGATCACCCAGGCAAAAGCCAGCGTCCCGTCGGCTTTTTCCGCTTCCGAGCGCAAGTCAAATTTGTCCGCGCCAAACTCTTTCATGGCTTCCTCATACGTATACACCGGAAATTGCGCGTCCCGCAACTTGCCGCCGACTTGAGCAATCGCGTCCTTGACCACTTTTTCCACCGGATCCATCACGTCGTGCACGTCTTCCACATAGCTCATTTCCAAATCCAGTTGCGTAAACTCCAGCAACCGATCCGCCCGTAAATCTTCGTCGCGGAAACAGCGCGCAATTTGGAAATACCGCTCAAATCCGGCCGTCATCAGCAACTGTTTGTACTGTTGCGGACTTTGGGGCAAAGCGTAAAAATTACCCGGATGCAACCGCGAGGGCACCAAGAAATCGCGCGCTCCCTCTTTGGTGGATTGCGACAAAATCGGCGTTTCAATTTCCACAAAATCTTGCGCGTACAAGCCCTCTCGCAGCGCCCGCACAAACTTCGAGCGCAACCGAATATTGCGATTCAGCCGTTCCCGCCGCAAATCAATGTAGCGATATTGCAAGCGAATGTCTTCGTTGATTTCTCGTCCGTCACCATCGACCAAAATCGGCAAGTCTTGTGCCGCTGCCAACACTTCGTAACTTTTAACATCGATTTCCACCGTCCCGGTGGCCAAATCGGGATTGACTTGGGCTGCCGGTCGGGCTTTGACTTCGCCCGTCACCTGGATCACCGATTCCACTTTTAACTCGCCCAACATTTTGTAACCCACGATCTGCACTTTGCCGGACCGATCGCGCAAATCAATGAAAGTCACTTTGCCGTGGTCGCGTTTGGTATCCACAAATCCCGCTAGCTGCACCGTTTCGCCCACTTTGTTCACCGTGTCTGCAATTAAAGTTCTTGGCATACGCTCGTATTATATCACACAAACCCATCGCTCTCACCGGCAAAAACTGTCCCGCATCCCACTGCCGCCACATCTGGCTGCGAACTCGCAGCAAGATGT
>JAFRKU010000027.1 GCA_017431585.1 bacterium
CCCACCCCATGTGTCAGTGAGGTTTTATGCCAAAAATTTTATGTCGAGAGGTGGGTAGATAAGCGCAGTGACGCGCCAGCCACGGTGAGATGGGAACTTGCTTGCGATTACCTCTTTCGCCTTTTATTCACCTTTTTCCCATTTTCATCATCAACATTTTTTCACTTGCATTTTTACCAACTATTTAGTATACAAAATCACTACAATTTTTCACAATAAGAATTTATTGATATATCAATAAATTCTGTTATATGTGTATATGAAAATGAAAAATTTTGCTCTGCAACAAGCTTTTTCAGCCACCACCTACCTTTAGCACTCTAGCGCACTCTCTGCAAATGCTGCCAGTCAGTAGAATACTCAGGAGAACGATTGGTTGCACGTGAAAACCATTTTTGTTCAATTTTTTTACTCTTTGGGTGATGGCTCATGCCGGCCCAGCCCGCCCCCACCACCCGCTGCCCATACCGCCGATTCAATTGATCAACTTTTTTCATCAAACCGCTTTGTCGCTCATCAGCTTGCATGGCTGCCGCCGATAGCCACAATGACGGTTGCCACGCATTCTCTTGCTCCAAACCGCTCAACATCACGCCCGCCTTTTTGTAAGCAAAACCCGGCTGCCAAACCCGCCCCAACGCCCGCATCGCCGCGCTCATCAACTGCCCACTGTTACTGCTACTCATCGGCAAACTCACGCTCGCGCTATTACCATATAATTGATTTACCGGTGCAAAATTACTTGTCCGAATAAAAACAGTCACCATATTCGCTCGCGCTCCCATTCGTCGGCATGCTTCAGCCGCCAGCGTCACAAATTCACTCACCGCCGCCTGCATTTGCTCTTTTTCCGTCACCGCCTGGCCAAACGACCGGCTGCGCAATATTTGCCGGTGCGATACCATGGCTTCCAGCTGGTCAATGCACGCCGTCCCATGCAATTCCGCCCAAGTTTTAGCCGCGCCCAAACCAAAATTCGCCCGCACCCACTCGCGCGACATATCCATAAATTTTCCCGCTGTATCAATCTTTTTTTCCACCAATTTTGCCCCCGTCGCTCGCCCGATCCCCCACACTTGCCCCACCGGAAACTCGCGCACACTCCCCGCCCGCCGCTCGTCATCGCCTGGCGGTAACACCAGCGTCCCATCATTCAGCGGATCGCTCTTGATAATTTCGCTGGCCAGCTTCGCCAGCGTCTTGCTCGGCGCCACCCCAATACTCACTGGCAACCCCAGTCCCTGACTAATTTTCCCCCGCAGCCGCCGCGCCCACACACTCAGCCTGGCCTCATCCATCTCATCCAGCCAGACAAAACACTCGTCTATCGAGTAAATTTCTTGGCGGTTGCTCCCGCTCTCCGCCCTGATCAAGCGCATCAACCGATCAGACAAATCCCCATACAGCCGGAAATTACTAGAAAAACACTCTACACCAAACTTTTTTATCTTCGTCTCAATCTGAAACCGCGGCGCTCCCATCGGAATCCCCGCCGCCTTGACTTCATTACTCCGGCTCACCACGCATCCATCATTATTCGACAGCACTAAGACCGGTACATCCGCCAAATCCGGCCGAAACACCCGTTCGCACGACACAAAAAAGTTATTCGCGTCAATCAGCGCATACATGAAGTCTATTGTACCACACTCGCCTTATATAATTAACGCATTTTTTGCAAGAATTATTTTTCGCCTGGCAACACGAAAAAGAGGCTTAACTCATGTTAAGCCTCACGACGACGGCCGCCTCTTCCTACTAACACGCCTCGCCAAACAGCGCCTGATGCTGTTGGCGCAGGAAGGACCAAAAACCGCCGTCCTGCTCCGTCTGGCGAGTGTTAGTTTTTCGTAGTGTCTCTGCCTCCAGACCGCGCGTGTGCACGCGCAGCATCCTGAACTGTGTCACCGGATTGATGCCAGGATACATCATGGCTCTCACCTCCTCTCGTATCGCCATTGCTATCAGAAGCCGCCATCAATAGCGCATATTATATCATACTCGTACACATATGTCAAGCGAATTTCCTTACCACCCCGGTCACCACGCCCCAAATTTGCACGCTCGCCCCCTCCGGCACCACCGTTTTGGGAAACCGCTTGTTTTCTGGCCGTAATTCCACATGATTGGCCGTTTTTACCAGTCTTTTCACCGTCAAGTCTCCGTCCACCACCGCCACCACAATTTGCCCAGATTTGGCCGTTAAACTGCGATCCACCACCAAAATATCCCCGGGCAAAATCCCCGCTTCTATCATGGATTCGCCGGCCACCCGCACCAAAAAAGTCGTCGGGGCGTGCGCTACCAGATAGTCGTCCAGACTCAAAGGCTTTTCGATTTCATCCTCGCTCCAAGTGGCAAACCCAGCCTGCACGCTCCCCGCCGCCAAAGAAATGCCAGTATGTTTTTCGCTATTTACCGGTCTAAAATATAAATTTTGATCACTTTTCGTCTGTATCATGATCGCTGTCTCCCACCCACTCAAGCGTCGCCATTTCGATACTCGCCAGCCGGCAAGTCTGCGCCGTCTTGGCCACCTCATAAGCCCGCCCTTGACTAATCAAAAACGCTCGGCTCGCATCCGCCTGGCATTTTTGCTCAAAAGCCTCCGGCGCCATCATCCCAAAAGGCAGACCGCCTTGCACCACCGATTGTTGCAAAAACAGCCGAATCGCCGTCGCCAGATCCATGCCCATTTTTTCATACAAGTCGTTTGCTTGCTGATGCAAGTTGCTATCCAATCTGATTTGTAAGCGCCGATCATATTTCATGCCCCCATTATACTCGCTTGCCGCCCCAAAAGCAAGCAGGGCGAGGCGTGCTTATCTGCCCACCTTGAGACTAATTTTTGGCTGGTCACTGGCGTAAATAATTAGTCCGAGTGAGCACTCGATCAGCAATCGCAAGTAAACTCATATCGAACTGGGGCGCTCGGCGTGCGCCGTTGTTGCCAGTC